>DALZRX010000229.1:0-6750 GCA_032015805.1 Achromobacter sp. | reverse complement strand
AGCACGCGCGCCGAGAGCATTTCGCAACAGCATGGCGAGCTCTATCTGGCGCCGGAATTGCTTCGGGCCTGCCGGGCGGGGGGCGTGCTGCAATTGGATGGCGCGGCGCAGGCCATGCTGGACGCACTCTGGAAGCCGGCGTTGTCGGCGTCGGCGCTGCCGATGCTGGTGGAGGCGCTGATCACCCAACTGGATGCGACGCACCGGATACACGGCCAGGTCCTTACGCCGCAGGCCCCGCTGCCGTTGGCGCGGCAATGGTTGGAGCTCTTGCGCGAGCGGCTGGAAGCGGGGCAGCCGTTGCCGGCGATCGCCGATTCGGCCAGCGTGCTTGGCGCCACCACTCGCACGCTGCAGCGCGCCTGCATGCAAGCCTACGGCCTATCTCCCATTTCCTTGCGCCGCATGGTGCTGGCGCAGGCGGCCCGTCAGCGGCTCGCGATGGGCGAGCCGGCGGCAAGAGTCAGCGCCGACTTGGGGTTTTCCAGCAGCGGGCATCTGGGCCGGCTGCTGCGTGCGGTCGATCCCTCTTCGGAAGCCGGCATCGCCACACAAGCCTGAACGGGCAGTCAGGGAACGGCGCCGGCGTCGGATTCGAACATTGCCTTTCCTGCGCTGCCCATCGTTGGGGCGTGGCCCGGAATGGAAGCGATCAGTTCCCGGGTGTAGTCGCTCGATGGCTGCAGAAACACGTCCCGTGCCGCGCCGATTTCCACCACGCATCCACGCTGCATGACGGCGATGCGATGGCACAGGCGGGCGGCGACGCGCAGGTCGTGCGTAATGAAAACAATGCTCACGCCCAGCCGATCCCGGATGGATTCCAGCAGATCCAGGATCTGCGCCTGCACCGAAACGTCCAGCGCGGAGACCGCTTCGTCGGCAATCAGGATTTCCGGTTCCATCATCAGCGCGCGGGCGATTGACAGGCGTTGGCGCTGTCCGCCCGAGAACTCGTGCGGAAACCGATCCAGCGCGCCGGGCTCCATGCTGACGAGCTCCAGCATCTCGATCATGCGGGCGTGAACGTGCGTGGGTTGCGCCCCAAAGTTCAGCGGGCCTTCCGCTAGCGTGCGGCCGATTCTGCGGCGCGGGTTGAATGAGCGGAAGGGGTCCTGAAACACCATCTGCACGCGTTTTCGGTAAGCACGCGCCTGTGGTCCGGACAGCCTGCCGACCGGTTGCCCATCGATGAATATCTCGCCCGACGTTGGGGAGGCGAAACGGGCCAGGCAGCGGCCCAGCGTGGTCTTTCCCGAGCCTGACTCGCCCACGATGCCCAACGTCTCACCCCGGGCCAGCTGCAGCGACACGCCGCCCAGCGCATCAACGCGGCGGCGCCGGGATTTGAACAGGGACCGGGTTTCAAAACGCAGGGTCAGGTCGCGCACCTCCAGCGCGGGCGTGTCTGCCGGTGCCAGCGGCTGGGCGCGGAAATCGCCGCGCGGGCGCGCGGCCAGCAGGCGCTGCGTGTAAGGGTGGCGAGGACGCTCCAGGACGTCGGCGGCAACGCCCTGTTCGACGATACGCCCCGCCTGCATCACCACGACGCGATCGGCAATCTCCGCGACGACGTCGAAATCGTGGGTGATGAACAGGACGCCATTGTCGTGGCGGCCCCGCAGGTCGTTGAGCAGCCGCAAGACCTGCGCCTGCGACGTCACGTCCAGCGCCGTGGTCGGCTCGTCCGCGATGATCAAGCCCGGCTCCATCGCCAGCGCCATCGCGATCATCACGCGTTGGCGCTGACCGCCCGACAGCTGGTGCGGGTACGCGTGCTGAAGCTTTTCGGGGTGTGGCAGGTGCACATCGGACAGCAGGGCCAGCACACGGACGGCCACGGCCTCGCGGCCCAGGCGCTTTGCATGGAACTCGAACACCTCGGCGATCTGGTCGCCCACGCGCATGAGCGGATTGAGCGCCGTCATCGGCTCCTGGAAAATCATGGCCATCCGATTGCCGCGCAGCTTCTGCAGCGTGTCACGCCCGGCGTGCGTGATGTCGCGGCCCGACAGGAGGATCTGGCCGCTTTCCAGCGTGAGTGTCCCTTTGGGCAACAGGCCCATGATGGCGCTGGACGTCACGGATTTGCCGGACCCGGATTCGCCCACGATGCAGACGATTTCACGGGCGCGAACGGTGAACGACACATCGTCCACGGCATATCGGCGATCGCCGCTGCCGGGCAGGCGCACCTTCAGGTTGCGCACGTCCAGGATGGGGGAGTCGGGCGCGCCGGCCGTCGAGGCCTGGGGGAGTGCTGGGTTCATGGCGTCAGCCCTTGGATTTGCGGGAGAGTCGGGGATCCAGGCGGTCGCGCAAGGCGTCGCCGAACATGTTCACGGCAAGGATCAGCAGGGCGAGGAAGACGCCCGGATACAGCACGATCCAGGGGGCGCGCTGGAAGAATGGGCGCCCCTCGGCGATGATGCTTCCCAGGCTGGGAATCTCTGGCGGAAAGCCCAATCCCAGGAAACCCAGCACGGCCTCGGTCAGGATGGCGGCTGCGCAGACGAAGGTGGCTTGCACTACCAACGGGTTGATCGTGCTGGGCAGGATGTGCCACCACAACACCTTCAGGGCCGGGGTGCCGGAACCGAGCGACGCCTCGACATAGGGTTCCTCGCGTACCGACAGCACGACGCCGCGCACCAGACGCGCCACGCGGGGGATCTCGGGAATCGAAATGGCGATGACCATGGTCACGATGTTGGCGCCGCCCAGCGCGACCATCGCGACCGCCAGGAGCAGGCCGGGGATCGCCATGATGCCGTCCATCAATCGCATCACGGGCGCATCGAGCCGGCGGACATACCCGGCGGCCAGTCCGATGGCCAGGCCCGCCGCGATCGCAATGGCGCTGACCAGCGCGGCAAGCGTGATCGACAGGCGGCCGCCGTAGAGCACCCGGGACAGCAGGTCGCGGCCGAGGGAGTCGGTGCCCAGCCAATACCCATCGGAAGAGGGCTGCAGCCGTGCGCGCGGCGCGAGCGCGCCGGGGTCATGGGAAGTGAGCCATGGCGCGCCGACGGTCAGCGCCACCAGCAGCAGGAGCAGCAGCAGCGAACCCAGCATGACAGGATCGCGGATCAGGGCGATGACGGCCTGGCGCAGCCGCGACGGCGGTGGCGTGGCGGGCAGGAGGGCAGCGGGAGAGGTGGGGGGCATCAGGCAGCTCCGGATCGTCGGCGGTTCAATAGCGGATACGGGGATCGAGGACGACATACGCCATGTCGATCAGCAGGTTGACGAAGACGTAGATGAACGAGAAGAACAGGATCGTTCCCTGCACCACGGGATAGTCCCGGGCAAGCACCGAATCCACGATCAGGCGGCCGACGCCGGCGATATTGAAGATCGTCTCGGTCACCACGACGCCGCTGATCAGCGTGGTCAGCGCCACGCCGACAATCGTGACGATGGGAATCGCGGCGTTGCGCAGTGCGTGGCGAAACAGCACGAAGCGCTCGGTGACGCCCTTTGCCCTGGCGGTGCGCACGAAGTCTTCGCCCAGCACATCCAGCAGGCTGGCCCGCGTGATGCGCGTGATCAGCGCGACGAACACCATGGCCAACGTCACGGTCGGCAGCAGCAGGTGCTGGGCATACCGTCCAATGCCTTCGTCGAGGGGCGAGTACCCCTGCACCGGCAGCCAGTCCAGATGGACCGAGAACACCAGGATCAACAGATAAGCCACGACGAACGCGGGCATGGAAAACGCCAGCACGGCGCCGGCCATGATCCCGCGGTCCGCCAGGCCCCGGTGCCGCCAGGCTGCCAGCACGCCAAGCGGAATCGCCGTGGCAATGGTCAGCAGGATCGCGCACGCCGCCAACGAGAACGTCGGGCCCAGCCGCGCCGTGATGAGGGAGGTTACCGGCTGCCGGGATTGGATGGAGCGTCCCAGGTCGCCCTGCACCAGCGCGCCCATCCAGCGCAGGTATTGCGTGCCCAGCGATTGGTCCAGTCCCATTTCCGTCCGGATCTGGGCGATGGATTCTTCGCTGGCCATGTCGCCGGCGATAACCCGCGCGGGATCGCCGGGCGCCAAGCGGAGCAGCAGGAACACCACCGTGGCAACGATGAGCATCACGGGAATCGCCGCCAAGAGGCGCTTGATGATGAGTTCAATCATGAATATGCCTTTCCGTTGCCCGGGCCGGTCCGGATGACGGCCGGCCGGGCTGAGACGTTGCGCGCTACCAGAAGAGGGGAATCTGCGCGTCCGTCATGCGCCCCAGTTTGGCCGGGTTGTATCCCTTCATCTTGGAGTACGTGCCCAGCGGGATGAAGAACACCTGGTCGTAATTGAGCTTCTGGATGGCTAGGGCGATTTCCTTCCGTCGGGCCGCATCGTTGGTCTCTGCGAACTGGTCGCGCAGGCGCTCCATCTCTTCGCTTTTGGTCCAGCCGATGTAGCCCGTCTCGCCGCGTCCATCCAGGTTGGGATTGGTCAGCGGGTTCATCAGGTCCAGGCTGGTGAAGCCCGTCTGGAAGATGCTCCAGCCGCCTTGCGCCACCGGATCCTTCTTCGAATAGCGAGACAGCAGGGTGGCCCAGTCCATGGACTGGATCTCGACATTCATGCCGATCGTCTTGAGCGCCTGCGCGGTGACGGACGCCAGGCTGGACAGCACCGGCAGATCGGTGGGGTGCAGGATCACCACCTTGCTGCCGTCATAGCCGCTTTCCTTGAGCAGGGCCTTCGCGTGCGCCAGATCTGGCTCTTTCGTCTGGATGGCGCCGGCTTCGGAAGCATACGGAGAGTTGCAGCTCAGGACGGCGCCGCACAGGCGATACATGGTCTCGTCGCCGATCTGCGCGGCCAGGTAATCGCCCTGATACACGGCGGCAAGCACAGCCTGGCGCACCTTGGGATTGTCAAAGGGCGGCTGCAGCCAGTTCATGCGCATCGTGAAGATGTTGGTGCTGTCGCCATAGGACTTGAGCGCAACGTTCTTCGCGTCCTTGAGCTGCGGCATCAGATCCGGCGGCACGTCTTCCACGAAGTCGATCTCGCCGCGTCGCAAGGCGTTGACGGCCGTCTGCGAGTCCGAAATGCTGACCAGCTCGATCCGGTCGGCGATGGCCACCTTGCCGCCGGCAAAGCCGCTGGCGGGTTCCGTGCGCGGCACATAGCCGGTGAACTTTACGTAGGTCGCCTTCACGCCGGGCTGGAAGTCCGCCGCCACGAACTTGTACGGACCCGAACCGACCACCTCGGTGATCGGCTGAGAGACCGGCACCGCGGCGATGCGGCTGGGCATGATGAAGGGCACGGGCGACGCGGGTTTGGCCAGCGCCTCGATCAGCATGCCGAACGGCTGCTTGAGATGAAATACGACCGTGCTCGCGTCGGGGCTTTCGAGACTGCGCGTCGCGGCCATCAGCCGCAGGCCCAGGACGTCGCGCTGGCCCCAGCGCTTGAGCGACGCGACGACGTCTTCGCCCGTTACCGGTGTGCCGTCATGGAACGTCAGGCCTTTGCGCAGGGTCAGGGTGACGGTGAGCCGGTCTGCGCTCTCCTGCCAGCTTTCGACCATTTCGGGCTGGGGCTTGCCGGCGGCATCCAGGGCGAACAGCGTGTCGAAGACCATGTAGCCGTGGTTGCGGGTGATGTAGGCATTCGTCAGGATGGGATCGACGACGCGTAGCGGCGCCTGCATGACGATCCTGGCCGTGGTCTCGGCGTGCAGGGCGCCGGCAGGCGCGATTCCGATGGCGCAGACAAGGGCGGGAGCAAGAACGGCGGGCGCGCAGAGGCGGCCCAGTCCGGGAAGCGTGAATTTCATACCGGTACCTTCAGAGTGAGGGTGGAACAGGCGAAATGGACGAGGCTCGGCCGCGAGCCCGTCTGGTCAGCCGAACTGCGGTCTGCGCGCGGCCCAAGGGGCCACGCGCTCAAGCTGCGCCGAGAGTTCGAGCAGGATGTCTTCGCGACCGAAATGGCCGATCAGCTGGGTGGCCACGGGCAGACCCGCGTCTGTCCAGGACAAGGGCAGGCTTGCCGCGGGCAGACCCGCGCCGTTGATGACCGGCAGAAAGGTGGAATACGTGGCGGCGCGCGCGCGGTACGCGCGGAAACCGAGACCGTCGGACGTGTTCAGCGCCAGGTAATCGAGCTTGCACGGAAGCTGCGCCAGCGTGGGGGTGAGCAGGACGTCGAGGTCAGCCATGGCGGCGGCGAAGGCGCGGCCGACGGCGTGCAGGCGGGCCACGGCGTCGATGTAGGACGCTGCGTCCAGGCCTTTGCCGACAAGGTATCCGTCGTGGATGACCGATTCCAGGTCGTCCGTGTGCAGGTTGCGGCCCAGCGCCTTCAAACGGCTATCGACGGCAACCACGATATTGCTGGCCAGGATGCTGCCGTGGGCATGCACGAATCCGTCATAGTCGATGTCGGGCAGCGTGGCCTCGAAGACGTCATGGCCCAAGGCTTCCAGCAGCGATGCCGTGTGCGCGACGGCGGCATCGCACTCGGGGGCGATGGGGACGCCGTTCCACGCGGTGCGCAGGAAGCCCACGCGCAACGGCCGCATGACGGGGTCGCGAACGGCCTCCAGGAATGCGCGCGGCTTGGGCGGTGCCGCATACGGCGCGCCGGCTTCGTAGCCGGAAATCATGTCCAGCGCCGCCGCCGTATCGCGCACGGAAATGCTCAGTACACCGTCCGTCGCCATGCCCGCCCATCCTTCGCCTTTCGCCGGGCCCATCGGCACGCGGCCGCGGGTGGGCTTCAGTCCGAACACG
>DALZRX010000228.1:0-6752 GCA_032015805.1 Achromobacter sp. | reverse complement strand
GGGCAGGGCTTGATCTCGACGTTGCTGGCGATGCCGTTGGCCACCGTGTAGCGGGCGACGGCGGACAAGGTGGGGAGCGGTTCGCCGGCATACGCAGCCGAATGCCAACTGCCGAAGTCGAGCTGTGCCAGCTCGGCGTAGGTCTTGGTGGCGGCGGGGCCTTTGCCGTTGGAGGTGCGGTCGACGTCGTCGTCGTGCATCAGCACCAGCACGTTGTCGCTGCTGAGCTTCACGTCGTACTCGAACATGGTGAAGCCATGTTCGGCGCCCACGCGCATGGCGGCCAGCGTGTTCTCCGGCGCCAGACGGCCGCCGCCGCGATGCGCGATGTAACGGGAGTAGGGCCAGGAGGGAAGGTTTGCGGTCATTTGGGTGCTGCTTTGGGGTTCTTTTGGGACAGGTTGCAAGGATACCTTGTCTTGGCGTGCGTTTCCCGGGGCCGGGCGGCGGCCGTCAGGCAGCGGCCGCCGGGGATCCGATGCCGGTCGCCCGCAGCCGGTCGCCCGCGCCGCCTACTTCATCGGCGCCTTGTCCTGCGACACGTCCATGATCATGCGCGTGGCCAGGTACAGGCGCGGCACGATGCTGTTGATCAGGATGTACTCGGCATCGTTCGAGTGTGCGCCGAAGCCGCTCAGCCCCATGCCTTCGATGACCGGTCCGCGGGCCTTGAGTGCCGCAAAGGCGGCGTCGGTACCGCCGCCGCTGGCCCGGTCCACCACTTTCAATGGCAAGTCGAGTTCCTGGTAGATCTTCACGCCGTGTTGGGCGAGGGCGCGCGAGGCGGCCGTGGCTTCCAGCGGCGGCCGGCGGACTTCGAATTTGACGCTGACCTTGGACTCGGGCAGCAGCTTTTTCTGAACGCGGTCCTCCAACGTGCGCGCCAGGGCGTCGAAGTCGGACACGCGCAGGGCGCGGGCGTCGCCCTGCGCCGTGGCGAGACCCGGAATGACGTTGCGGTTGGTGCCCGCCTGCGCGACGGTCCAGTTCAGTTTCAGTCCTTCGTCGGGCTTGGAAAGATCGTCCAGCTGCAAGAGCTGGTGAGACAGCTCATAGAGCGCATTGACGCCGCCCTCCGGCCGCGCGCCGGCGTGCGAGGTCTTGCCTTGCACGGTCAGGTACGCCGCCCCGATGCCGCTGGTGGCCAGCGTGAGGCGGGGCTCCATCCCGCCGCCTTCGAATGAGAAGACGGCGTCCTGCTCGGCGCCCAGGCGGGTGATGGTGCTGCGCGCGCCAGGCGAGCTGATCTCCTCGTCCCCATTGATCAGCACGGTCAGGGTGCCGTAGTCAGAGAATTTCAGTGCCTGCAGGAGGGCGATGGTATGCAGGATGGCCGCCACCCCGTGCTTGTCGTCCGCGATGCCCAGGCCGTAGGCCTTGTCGCCGTCGACCCGGAACGGCTGGTCCTTCAGCATGCCGTTTCGGTACACCGTGTCCATGTGGGCGATCAGCATGATCTTCTTGCTGCCGCCGCCCTTGAATTGCGCGTGGACCATCGGTCCGACTTTCTCGGGGGTGTCGTCCAGCCGGAAGACGTCGGTGGGCGCGATGATCTCGACCGTCCCGCCCAGCGCGCGGAGCCGGTCGCGGATCAGTTCGGCGATGCGCTCCACGCCTTCGACGTCCTTGCTGCCCGATTCGATGTTCACCAGGTCGCGCATCGTATCCAGCATGGCTTGCTGCTGGCCCTTGGCCGCGTCCAGCACTTGGGCGGCCGGCGCGGCCTGTACGGCGTGGGCACAGGCAAGGAATGCCAGGGCGACGCAGGATCTGAGGAGGGGGAGTCGGTAAGGCATTGACGGCATTGTGGGTGACCTTTTGCGTGCGGGAAAAGGAAGCGGCCATGCGCCGGCCTGGAGGAGCAAGCCGCGTCCTGCGGGCTAACCCTGAGTCACAATACGAGGGCGAGGCGGGGGCGGTAATGGGATTTTCCCGGGTTGACTTGGGCTGTGATGCCTGGGGACGGAAGGCCTGCGGCGGCGCGCTCCACCGCTTGGCGGACCGCATGGCCGCGTACTGAATGAGAAATGGTAAAATCCGCCCGCTGATTCCGGTATAACCGGTATGGGAATAGGGCGAATTGACTTCGCCTTTTTTTATGCGTTTTCGTGCGGCCCCGGGAATCGACCCCGGAGCGCGGCAACAGGGATTCCATGTTCGAATTTATTCGCAGCCATCGGCGCTGGATGCAGTTCATCCTGCTGATCTTGATCGTGCCGTCCTTCTTTCTGGTCGGTATTCAAGGCTATGACAGCTTCATGCGTCAGGAGCCCGAGTTGGCGACGGTCGCCGGCCAGCCGATTTCCCGCGCCGAGTTTGACCAGGCGCACCGCAACCAGCTCGAGCAGTTCCGCCAGCGCCTGGGCGCCCAGTTCGACCCGGCCGTGATCGACACGCCCGCGTTGCGTGAAGGTCTGCTGAACCAGCTCATCAACCAGCGCCTGCTGGCCAATGTCGCCGCGGACAACCGGTTTTCGGTGTCCGACGAGACGCTGCGCAATACCATCGCGGCCATCCCCGAGGTCCAGGATAATGGCCGCTTCTCGCCCGAGCGCTATCGTCAGGTGCTGGCCGCGCAAGGCATGTCGCCGACTTCGTTCGAAGCCGGCCTGCGCCGTGACCTGGCCATCGCCCGTGTGCTTGAACCGGTCGGCCAATCGGCCCGCGCGCCGGCTGAAGTGGTGTCCGCCCTTGAATCGGCGCTGACGCAGACCCGCACGGTGCAGCTTCGCAACTTCTCCGCCGCGGACTTCCGCTCGCAGGTATCCGTGACCCCGGCCGACATCCAGGCCTGGTACGAGGCCAACAAGCAGCAATTGCAGGTGCCGGAGCAGGTGCAGGTCCAATACCTGGTGCTGGACGAAGCCGCCGCCACGCAAGGCGTGCAGGTCAAGGACGAGGACCTGGCTTCGTATTACGAACAGAACAAGAACCGCTTCGGCCAGCCCGAGCGCCGCCGCGCCAGCCACATCTTCATCGAGTTGCCGTCGGGCACGTCGGAAGACGCCCGCAAGGCCGCCCGCGCCAAGGCTGAAGACATCGCCAAGCAGGCTGCCGCCGATCCCGCGAAGTTCGCCGAACTGGCCGCCAAGAACTCTCAGGACTCGGGCTCGGCCGCCAAGGGCGGCGACCTGGGCTGGATTGCCCCGGGTTCGCAGGCGGGCGCGCTGGATAAGGCCATTTTCGGCCTTGCCCAGAACCAGGTGTCCGGTGTGGTCGAAAGCCCGTTCGGCCTGCACATCCTCAAGGTCACCGAAATCAGCCCGGCCGCCATCAAGCCGCTGGCCGAGGTCAAGGACCAGATCACCGCTGAAGTCCGCAAGCAGATCGCCGCTGAACGCTTCTCCGAAATGGCCAGCCAGTTGAACAAGCAGGTCTACGACCAGCGCGACAGCCTGCAACCGGCCGCCGACGCCGTGGGCCTGAAGCTGCGCACGGCTTCGGGCGTGACCCGCGAAGACCTGCTGCCCGCCGACAAGGCCGGCCCCGGTTCGGCCGCCGACAGCCCGGACGCCGCGCTGCTCGACAATCCGCGTGTGCGCCAGGTGCTGTTTTCGCCCGACGTGCTGCGCGAGAAGCAGAACTCCGGCGTGATCGAACTGGCGCCCGACACGATGCTGGCCGTGCGCGTTGCCGCCGTCGAGCCGGCGCATGTGCCGCCGCTGGACAAGGTCAGCGAAGTCATCCGCGGCAAGCTGCTCGATGAGCGCTCTGCCGAAGCCGCCAAGAAGGCCGGTGAAGCGGCGCTCGCGGCCAACAAGGCCAATCCCGCCGCTGAACCCGAAGGCTTCAGCCCCGCGATCACGGTGTCGCGCCAGGATCCGCAGGACCTGTCGCGCCCGGTGCTCGACGCCGTGATGCGCCTGCCGTCGGCCACGCTCCCCGCTTTCACGGGCGTGCAGTCGGGCGTGGATTACACGCTGGTGCGTCTTGAAAAAGTGGAAGCTGGCAAATCCGAGGCTGCCGACAAGGAGCGCCTGGCGCAGCAACTGTCTGGCGCCTGGGGCCAAGCCGAAAACGAAGCCCTTATCCGGATGCTGCGCGAGCAGTACAAGGTGAATGTGTCGCCGGCCGCCGCCGAAGTCATCCGCGGCGACCAGTCCCAGGCTGCGGGCTGATCGCCGTAAAAGACCTTCAGTTCAACATGGGCCGCAACGTCGGCCACACGTTGTCCAGCAGTTGAGTCTGGGCATCCTCGTTCGGATGGATGCCGTCAGCCTGGAACATCGCCCGGTTCGTTGCGATACCTTCCATCAGGAAGGGCACGAGCCGGGCGTTTTCGTCTTTGGCGACCTTGGGAAACACGGCAGCAAAGCGCTGCGCGTAATCCCGGCCGTAATTCGGCGGGATCTGCATCCCGACGATCAGCACATCGGCGTCGGCCTTGCGGGCCGCCTGGGCCATGGTGCGCAGGTTTTGCTCGGTCATGTTCAGTGGCAGACCGCGCAGGGCGTCGTTGGCGCCAAGCTCCAGCACGACCACGGCAGGGGCATGCTGGCGCAGCAGGGCGGGCAGGCGGGCGACGCCGCCGCTCGTCGTATCGCCGCTGATGCTGGCATTGACGACCTGGAACTTCGGGTATTGTTCGGAGATCCTTGCGGACAGCAGGGGCACCCAGCCCGTGCCGCGCTTGATGCCATACTCGGCGGACAGGCTGTCGCCCACCACCAGGACGGTGCGCGGCGAGGAACCCTGGGCCGCGGCGGCGGTCTGAGCGTGGGCGGGCGCCGCCACGGCGGTCGCGAAGGCAGTCACGAGAAGCAGACGGGAAAATAGGCGCATGGATAGCAATAACTCAATCGTGGTGAAAGGGCTGGGCAAACGGGTGGCCGATGCCGGCGGGTCGCTTTCCATCCTGGAAGGAATCGATTTTACGGTCGCGGCGGGAAGCGCCGTGGCCATCACTGGCAGTTCCGGCTCGGGCAAGTCCACTTTGCTGGGACTCCTGGCCGGGCTGGATGTTCCCAGCGTGGGTAGCGTGCATCTCGCGGGGCAGGACCTGTTTGCGCTGGACGAAGACGGCCGCGCGCGCCTGCGGGCCAATCATGTGGGGTTCGTGTTCCAGTCGTTCCAGCTATTGCCCAATCTGACCGCGCTGGAAAACGTGATGCTGCCGCTTGAGCTGGCCGGACAGTCCGCGCGCGAGGCCGCTCAGGCCATGCTGGAGCGCGTCGGCCTGGGCGCGCGGCTGCATCACTATCCGCGGACCTTGTCCGGCGGGGAGCAGCAACGCGTGTCGCTGGCCCGGGCCTTCGTGGTGCAGCCCGACCTGCTGTTTGCCGATGAACCGACTGGCAGCCTGGATGCCGCCACTGGCGTGACGGTCATCGATCTGATGTTCGACCTGCACCGCGAGCATGGCACGACGTTGGTGCTGGTCACGCATGACCCGGAACTGGCGGCACGCTGCGGGCGGCAATTGGTGCTGGCGGCCGGCCGCATGGTGCCGGACGCCTGAGGAAGCCTCGGCGGCCCGCGGCGCGGTCAGACCAGGCCGCGGATCTCCACCACGGGGTCGACGTCCGCGTCGTAATTCACCCCATCCACTTCAAAGCCGAACAGGCGCAGGAAGTCGCGCTTGTAGCCCGAAAAATCGGTGAGCGTATAGAGGCTGCCGGTGTCCACCTGATCCCAAAGCGCCTGCACCCGCGCCTGCACCTGCGGATCAAGTTCCTTGTAGTCGGCGCGCAGGCGGCCCTCGTCGTCGAGGATGGGTGAGGGGCCGCACAGGCTGTCGCGATAGAGCCCATATACCTGCTCGATGCAGCCTTCGTGCGTGCCGTCTTCCTTCATGACCTTGAAGAGCAGCGACAGATACAGCGGCATCATCGGAATCGCGGAGCTGGCCTGCGTCACCACGGCCTTGAGCACCGACACGCGCGCGTCGCCGCCGCGGGCGGCCAGCTTGGCACGGATATCCAGCACCCGCTCGTCCAGGTCCTTCTTGGCCGCGCCGATGGAGCCGTTCCAATAGACGTCGTGGGTGATTTTTTCGCCCAGATACGTGAAGGCGGTGGTGCTCGCGCCCTCAGCCAGCACGCCGGCCTCCAGCAGCGCATCGATCCACATCTGCCAGTCTTCGCCGCCCATCACTGCGACGGTTGCGTCGATCTCGTCCTGCGAGGCCGGCTCCAGCACGCCGTCCTTGATGAGTTCCTTGTCGGTATCCAGGCCGCGCAGGGTCACGGATTTGCCGATGGGCTTGAGTGTGGAGTTGAAGACCTGGCCGGTCTTCGGATGCGTGCGGCGCGGGGCGGCGAGGCTGTAGATGACCTGATCGACCTGGCCCATGTCCGCCTTGATGGCGGCGATGGTCTTTTGCTTGATCTCATCCGAGAAGGCGTCGCCGTTGATGCTGCGGGCGTACAACCCTTCAGCGTCGGCGAACTTGTGGAAGGCAGCGCTGTTGTACCAGCCGGGCGTACCCGCCTTGCCGGCATCGCCGGGGCGTTCGAAGAACACGCCCAGCGTCTGCGCGCCACAGGCAAATGCCGCGCTGATACGCGCCGCCAGCCCATATCCTGTCGACGCGCCAAGAATCAGCACGCGCTTGGCCCCCCCGGCCACCGGTCCTTGCGCCTTGACGTAGTCGATCTGTTGCTTCACGTTGGCTTCGCAGCCGGCGGGATGGGTGGTGACGCAGATGAAACCGCGCACGCGGGGCTTGATGATCATGGGAGCCTCTTGCTGGGAATACGCCAGGGGCCGATGCCGGAATGGGCATCGGGCGAAGCGCATTGTACGGGAGGCGG
>DALZRX010000227.1:0-6759 GCA_032015805.1 Achromobacter sp. | reverse complement strand
CGAGCGCGGCTACGCCGTGCCGCCGGTGGTGGCGCACAAGTGGGCCGCCGCCGCCGACGAACTGAAGTCGCAGCCGGGCTACGCCCAGGCCTTCATGCCCGAGGGCCGCGCGCCCAAGGTCGGTGAACACTTCCGCTTCCCGGATGCCGCCAACACGCTGCGCCGCATCGCCGCCAGCAAGGGGCGTGACTTCTACGAAGGCGAGCTGGCCGACCGCATTGCCGCCTTCAGCAAGGAATGCGGCGGCGCAATGACGCTGGAAGACCTGCGCGGCTACCGCCCGGAATGGGTCAAGCCCATCTCCAAGTCCTACCGCGGCTACGAGCTGCACGAAATCCCGCCGAACGGGCAGGGCATCGCCGCGCTGATCGCGCTGGGCATCGTCGAACGCTTCGATATGTCCGATATTCCGGTGGATTCGGTGCAGTCCCAGCACATCCAGATCGAAGCCATGAAGCTGGCCTTCGCCGACCTGTACAAGTACGTGGCCGACCCGCGCGCCATGCAGGTCACGCCGGAACAGATGCTGTCGGACGCCTATCTGGACAGCCGCGCCAAGCTGATCCGCCTGGACCAGGCCACCCACTTCGAAGCCGGCCGTCCGCACGCGGGCGGCACCATCTACCTGACCGCCGCCGACGAAAACGGCATGATGATCTCGTTCATCCAGTCCAACTACATGGGCTTCGGATCGGGCGTGGTCGTGCCGGGCACGGGCATCAGCATGCAGAACCGCGGAGTGGGCTTCTCCATGGACCCCAAGTCGGCCAACGTGGTGGAAGGCGGCAAGCGCCCGTTCCACACGATCATCCCGGGCTTCCTGACGCAAGGCGGCAAACCGGTCATGAGCTTTGGCGTGATGGGCGGCGACATGCAGCCCCAGGGCCACATGCAGACCGTGGTCCGCATGATCGACTACCACCAGAACCCGCAGGCCGCGTGCTGCGCGCCGCGCTGGAAGGTCAACCGCGACTTCACGCTCGACATCGAGACCAATATGAAGGCGTCTACGATTGCGGGACTGAAGGACCTCGGGCATGCTTTGAAGTCCGTTGACGATCCGTACATGGACTTCGGCGCCGGCCAATTCATCTGGCGCATGTCCGAGAACGACAACGAATTGGGCTATGTCGCCGCCAGCGATAGCCGTCGCGACGGCCAGGCGGTCGGCTTCTAAAGCGGTTCCTGATACCGGCAATGCAGCAACAAGGGGAAAAACCACAATGAAACGCTTGACCATGACCTTCGGCGCCAGCCTTCTGGCGCTGGCCGCCGGCGCCGCCAGCGCCCAGAACATCCGGATCGGCCTGCAGGAAGATCCCGATGTCCTGGATCCGCACCGCGCCCGCACCTACGTGGGCCGCATCGTGTTCACGTCGCTGTGCGACAAGCTGGTGGACATCGATCCCAAGCTGCACTTCGTCCCGCAGTTGGCCACCTCGTGGTCGTTCAGCGATGACAACAAGGTGCTGACGTTCAAGCTGCGCGAGGACGCGCTCTTTCACGACGGCACCAAGTTCGACGCGGCAGCGGCCAAGGCCAACCTGGAACGCGCCATGAGCCTGCCCGACAGCCTGCGCAAGGGCGAGCTGCGCTCGGTGGCCAAGGTCGACGCGCCCGACGCCACCACGCTGGTGCTGACGCTGAAGGAACCGGACGCCACGCTGCTCGCGCAGTTGTCCGACCGCGCCGGCATGATGCTGTCGCCCAAGACCTTTTCGGACGACGTCGCTGCCGTGGGCCGCAAGCCCATCTGCTCGGGCCCGTACAAGTTTGTCGAACGCATCCAGAACGACCGCATCGTGCTCGACAAGTTCGACCAGTACTACGGCGCCAAGGACTACGCGTTCAAGCGCGTGACCTTCCTGCCCATCCCGGACACCACCGTGCGCCTGTCAAACCTGCGCGCCGGCGACCTGGACATGCTGGAACGCCTGAATCCGTCCGATGCCCCGCAGGTCAAGACCGACGCCAGCCTGACGTTCGCGCCGGTTGCGGGCCTGGGATTCCAGCAGTTCATGTTCAACGTGGCCAACGGCAAGCGCGCCGAGGACAACCCGTTCAAGAACAAGCTGGTGCGCCAGGCGTTCCAGTACGCCATCGACCGCAACGCCATCAACGAAGTGGCCGGTGGCGGCATCTTCGAACCCGCCCAGCAGCCGTTCCCGCCCGCCAGCCCCTACCACAGCGACAAGTTCCCCGTGACCAAGCGCGACGTGGCCAAGGCCAAGAGCCTGCTCAAGCAGGCCGGCATCGACCGCGTGAAGGCCGAGCTGGTGTTCGGCAACAACACCACGACCTCGTCCATCGCCGAGATCGTGCAGGCGATGGCGGCCGAGGCAGGCTTCGACCTGACGCTGCGCCCCACGGAATATGCGGCGCTGCAAAAGGAATCCGCGGGCGGCAACTTCCAGATCGTGATGCTGGGCTGGTCCGGCCGGGTCGATCCCGACGGCAACATCCATGCCTTCGTCACCTGCAAGGGCGCGCTGAACGACGGCCATTACTGCAACCCGGAAGTCGACAAGCTGCTGAACCAGGCCCGCACGGTTCCGGATGAAGCCAAGCGAAAGGCGATCTACGACCAGGCGCAGGCCATCATCCAGGACGAACTGCCCGGCGTGTACAACTACTACCAGCCGTGGCCCTTCGTCATGGGCAAGAAGGTCCAGGGTTTCGTCCCCTATCCGGACGGTATGATCCGGCTTAAGGGCGTGACGTTCGCGCAGAAGTAATGTTGGGGCGGCGATTGCCCGCCGCACCCGCCGGACGCGCCTCGCGCGTCCGGTTGTCGTTTGCGGCGCATGCGCATCGTGCCCCGTCCGGCCGGCGCCGTCCGTCGTTCCTGTCTTACGGTTTTCCTCATGCTTAAACTCATCTTGCGCCGCGTGATCGTTGCGATCCCGACACTGATACTGGTGTCGATGATCGTGTTCATGCTGCAGAAAATCCTGCCCGGCGATCCGGTGCTGACCCTGGCCGGCGAAGAGCGCGATCCGGCCGTGCTGGACTACCTGCGCGACAAATACCGCCTGAACGACCCGTTGCCGATGCAGTACGCGGCCTGGGCCGGACAGGTCCTGCAAGGCGACCTGGGCAAGTCCCTGCGCACCGACGTGCCCGTCACGACGCTGATCGCGCAAAAGCTGCCCGTCACGCTGCAACTGGCCGCCATGGCGATGTTCTTCGCGTTATTGGTGGGCATTCCCATGGGCATCATCGCCGCCGTGCGCAAGGGCAAGCCGGTCGAGATGGGCGCCAATATCGCGGCGCTCTCGGGCATGTCCATTCCCAATTTCTGGCTGGGCATCATCCTGATCATGGTGGTGTCCGTGCAATGGAAGCTGCTGCCGGCCTCGGGCTACGTGTCGCCCTCCGAGGATTTCTGGCTGTCGATCAAGACGATGCTGATGCCGTCGCTGGTGCTTTCCACCGCGATTGCGGCGTACCTGATGCGGCACACGCGCTCATCCATGCTGGAGGCTTTGTCTGCGGATTACGTGCGCACCGCGCGCGCCAAGGGCGTGTCGCCGCGCAGTGTGGTGCTGCGCCACGCGTTGCGCAATGCGCTGATGCCGATCGTCACGCTGGTGACGCTGCTGTTCGGCGAACTGCTGGCCGGCGCCGTGCTGACCGAACAGGTCTTCACGATCCCGGGCTTCGGCAAGCTGGTGGTCGACGCGGTGTTCACCCGCGACTACGCGGTGGTGCAGGGCGTGGTGCTCTGCGTGGCGGTGGGCTTCATCCTGATGAACCTGCTGGCCGACATCCTGTACATCCTGGTCAATCCCCGTCTGAGGCACGCATGAGCGCACTTCCCGCAACGGCCGCCGCCGTCACGCCGCCCCGCGCCCGCAACCGCGCCTGGGCCAAGTTCAAACGCAACCACGTCGCCATGCTGGGCCTGGGCATCGTGCTGTTCTTCGTGCTGGTGGCCCTGGTGGCGCCGCTGATCGCCAACCACGACCCGTTCCAGACCAGCTTCACCACCATCCGCAAGGCGCCGTCGGCGTCCTACTGGCTGGGCACCGATGAACTCGGCCGCGACATCTTCAGCCGCATGGTCTACGGCGCCCGCGCCTCGCTCATGGCCGGCCTGGTGTCGGTGCTGATCGCGCTGGTGGTGGGCGTGCCGTTCGGCCTGGCCGCCGGCTACTTCGGCGGCTGGACCGATAGCTGCATCTCGCGCGCCACCGAGGCGCTGCTGGCGATCCCGTTCCTGATCCTGGCCATCGCGCTGGCCGCCTTCCTCGGGCCCAGCCTGACCAACGCCATGATCGCCATCGGCGTATCGGCCGCGCCCAAGTTCATCCGGCTCACGCGCGGGCAGGTGCTGGCCGTCAAGAACGAGGACTACGTGCAGAGCGCCCGCGCGCTGGGCGCCTCGGACCTGCGCATCATCTGCCGCCACGTGTTCCCGAACGTCATGCCGCCGCTGATCGTGCAGGCCACGATCACCATCGCCACGGCCATCATCGCCGAGGCCAGCCTGTCGTTCCTGGGCCTGGGCCTGCAGCCGCCGAACCCATCGTGGGGCTCGATGCTGAACACCGCCAAGAACTTCATGACCCAGGCGCCCTGGATGTCGATCTTCCCCGGATCGGCCATTTTCCTGGTGGTGCTGGGCTTCAATCTGCTGGGTGACGGGCTGCGTGACGCGCTCGATCCGCGTCAGGAAAAGTAATCGATATGGCAACCATGGATTCCAACCGCGTCGTGCAGGTCAATGACCTGACAGTGCGGTTCAAAACGCCCGAACGCACCGTGGAAGCGGTGCGCAATGTTTCCTTTCACGTCAACCGCGGCGAAACGCTGGCCATCGTGGGCGAGTCGGGTTCCGGCAAGTCCGTGACCTCGCTGGCGCTGATGCGCCTGGTCGAATACGGCGGCGGGCATATCGCCAACGGTGGGATGCTGCTGCGCCGGCGCAGCGGCGACGTGCTGGACCTGGTCAACGCGCCCGATTCGACGCTGCAACGCGTTCGCGGCGCGGACGTGGCCATGATCTTCCAGGAGCCGATGACCTCGCTGAATCCCAGCTTCACGGCCGGCAACCAGATCGCCGAAGCCTTGCAACTGCACCAGGGGCTGGATGCGGCGGCGGCGCGCGCCGAGACGCTGCGCATGCTGGAGCGCGTGCGCATCCCGGAAGCGCGCACCATCCTTGATCGCTACCCGCACCAGTTGTCGGGCGGCATGCGCCAGCGCGTGATGATCGCGATGGCGCTGTCGTGCAAGCCGCAACTGCTGATCGCCGACGAACCGACCACCGCGCTGGACGTCACGATCCAGGCGCAGATCCTGCAGCTCATCCGCCAGCTCCAGGAAGAAATGGACATGGGCGTGATCTTCATCACGCACGACATGGGCGTGGTGGCGGAAGTGGCGGACCGCGTGCTGGTGATGTATCGCGGCGACAAGGTGGAAGAGGGCGGTTCGGACGAGATCTTTGCGCGTCCGCAGCATGCCTACACCCGCGCCCTGCTGTCCGCCGTGCCGCGCCTGGGCGCGATGCAGGGCACGGACGAGCCCGCGCCGTTTCCGCTCTTGAAGGTGGACGAAGCCGCGCGGGTGCCGAACCCGGCCAAGCTGGTGGACACGCCGGTCGCCGCGCCGTCCACGGTGCGCCGCGAGAACGGTCCGGTGCTGAAGGTGCGCGACCTGACGACCAGTTTCGACATCACGGGCGGCATCCTGGGCCGCGTGCAGAAGCGGGTGCATGCAGTCGAGAAGGTCAGCTTCGACCTCTACCCTGGCGAGACGCTGTCGCTCGTGGGCGAGTCGGGCTGCGGCAAGACGACGACGGGCCGCTCGCTGCTGCAACTGGTCAAGAGCAAGAGCGGGTCGATCGAATTCGATGGCAAGAATATCGGCGCATTGCGCGGCAGTGCGATGCAGACGCTGCGCCAGCACATCCAGTTCATTTTTCAGGACCCGTTTGCGTCGCTGGATCCGCGGATGACGGTGGGCTATTCGATCATGGAGCCGCTGCTGATCCACAAGGTGGCGCGCGGCAGGCAGGCGCAGGAGCGCGTGCGCTGGCTGATGGACAAGTGCGGCCTGCTGCCGGAAATGATCGATCGCTATCCGCACGAGTTCTCGGGCGGGCAGCGGCAGCGGATCTGCATTGCGCGGGCGCTGGCGTTGAATCCGAAGGTTGTGATCGCGGATGAATCGGTATCGGCGCTGGACGTGTCGATCCAGGCGCAGATCGTGAACCTGCTGCTGGACTTGCAGCGGGAGCTGGGGGTGTCGTTTCTGTTCATTTCGCACGATATGGCGGTGGTGGAGCGGGTCAGCCATCGGGTCGCGGTGATGTATCTGGGGCAGATCGTGGAAATCGGGCCGCGACGGGCGATTTTTGAGAATCCGCAGCATCCATATACGAAGAAGCTGATGGCGGCGGTGCCGATTGCCGATCCGCAGCGGCGGCACCGGGAGCGTTCGCTGCTGGTGGATGAGATTCCCAGCCCGATGCGCCGGGTGGGGGATGAGCCGCTGGTGGAGCCGCTGGTTGCCGTGGGAGAGGGGCATTTTGTGGCGCGGCATGCCATTGGGGTTTATTGAGGCGGCTTGGCTGGTTTAGGGGCTTGCTGGGGGCGGGGCAGGGGCTCTTGGCAGCGGGCTTTGCTCTTGCTGTTTTTGCTGGCGGCGGGTCGGGTTCTTGGGCCGCGGCCGGCGCCGGGTCGGGTGCGAGCGCGGGGCCACGATTGCGGTCCGGAGCCTTCGCTCCGGACTGCCCCTGCGTCATCCTCGTCC
>DALZRX010000226.1:0-6766 GCA_032015805.1 Achromobacter sp. | reverse complement strand
CGCTCGGCGGCGGGCAGCCGGTCCAGGATGTCCATGGCGATGGCGACATCGCGCTCCAGATCGCCCAGCATCATGTTGCGCGTGGCGCTGTAGCGTTCATAGAAAAGCGACGCGAACGACAGGCCGTAGGCAAGGACGAGGCCCGCCATGAAGATCAGCGACAGCCGCACGACGAGCGTGCGGGGCCACGCGTGGCGGCGCGGCGCGGCGGCGGTCACTGCCCGCCTTCCGAGACTTCGACCGCGGCGGAGAACACATAGCCTTCGCTGCGCACGGTCTTGATGTACAGGGGCTCGCGCGCGTCCTCGCGCAGGCGCTGGCGCAGGCGGCTGACCAGGAGGTCGATCGAGCGCCCGAAGAAGTCGGCATCGCGGCCCTGGGTCAGGTTCAGCAACTGGTCGCGGTTCAGCACGCGCTGCGGGTGATCCAGGAAGACGCGCAGCAGCCGGTACTCCGCGCCGCTGAGCGCCACGATGGTGCCGTCCGAATCGAGCAGATGGCGCGCGGTGGTGTCCAGCCGCCAGTTGCCGAAGGCGATCTCGCGCCCCGGTTCCGTCACCTGGAAATTGGGCGGCAGCATGCGCGTGCGACGCAGGATCGCCTTGATGCGCGCCAGGAGCTCGCGCGCCACGAACGGCTTGACCAGGTAGTCGTCCGCGCCCATCTCCAGGCCCAGCACGCGATCCATGTCGTCGCTGCGCGCCGTCAGCATCAGGATCGGGATGCGGCGGTGCTTGCCGCTGCGCAGTTCCCGGCACAGCACCAGGCCGTCGTCGCCCGGCATCATGATGTCCAGCACGATCAGGTCGACGGTCAGGCTTTCAAGCAGCGACCGCATCTGCCGACCGTCGGCCGCCAGGGTGACGTTCAGGCCGTTCTTGCGCAGGAAGCTGCCGGCCAGTTCGCGAATCTCCCGATCGTCGTCCACGATCATGACGTGGTCTATGTGATCCATCTGCGGATGCCTTCTTGGTGGGTGGTGGCGGCGCGCCTGGCGTGCCGGCGGGGTTCCGGAATTCTATAGGCCTAGCGCTCGCCCGGGGGCAAGGGATCGCGGCGCGGGCGGGTGTTGGAGATGAGCTGGCATTGGAAGGGCTTGGCCGCCTCGGCGGTGAAGCCGCCAAAGAGCAGCAGCAGGACGGCAAGAAAGCGTTTCATGAGGAGCTCCGGTGCGGGGTGTGACTGGGTTATAGCGCCGGGCGCCCCGGGGAGTGTGTCGTACTGTATACGCCCTTGCGGCGGATACACGCGCTTGAAAAAATCCCGCGATCCGGCACATGCCGGATACGTGCGGCGGGTGCAATGGGGTCACTTTCCAAAGGACGACCCCCATGGACCTCATCAACACTCCCATCGCGTTGCTTGCCGGCATGCTGACCATCGCGTCTCCCTGCGTGCTTCCCCTTTTGCCGGTGCTGCTGGGCACCTCGCTGGAACGTTCCGACCGGCTCCGCCCCTTGTTCGTCGTGTCCGGTTTCGTGCTGGCGTTTGCCGGCCTGGGCATTGCCCTCAGCCTGATTTCCAACCTGAATGAACACGTGCACGAGGCCGTGCGTTCGACCTCGATCGTCCTCTTGGCGCTGTTCGGCCTGGTGAGGATCTGGCCTGAACCGTACGACCGCCTGATCGCCCGGGTGGGCGGCCCGTTGCAGCGCCTGGCCGCCGCGGGCGGCACGGGCAGCGGCAACGCCGGCGGCTTTGTCCTGGGACTGTCGCTGGGCGCCGTGTGGACGCCGTGCGCCGGCCCGGTGCTGGCGTCGATCCTGGTGCTGGCGGCCAAGGCCCAGGACCTCGTGCAGTCCAGCACGCTGCTGCTGGTCTTTGCCATCGGCGCGGGCGTGCCGATGCTGGTGATCGCCTATGGCGGGCAAGCCATCGCCACCCGGGTGCGGGGCTTGTCGCGCCACACGCATCGGTTGCAACAGGGATTCGGCGTGCTGCTGGTCCTGACCGCCATCGCCATCCATTTCCAGTACGACGTCCTGGCCTATGCCTGGATCAGCAACCTCTTCGCCTGACCCTCAAGGAGATAACCATGTTTGCCACGTTCAAGAAGATCGCCCTGGGCGCGCTGATCGCCGCCTCCCTGATGCAAGGCAGCGCGCAGGCTGCGCCAGCCGCCGCGCAACAGGCGCCGGAGTTCACAGGCATCGAAAAATGGCTCAACAGCGAGCCACTGACAATGGAATCGCTGCGCGGCAAGGTCGTGCTTGTGGATTTCTGGACCTACACCTGCATCAACTGCATCCGCACGCTGCCCTACGTCACGAGCTGGTACCAGAAGTACAAGGACCAGGGCCTGGTCGTCGTGGGCGTGCACACGCCGGAGTTCCCGTTCGAACGGTCCACGCCCAACGTGGAAAAGGCGCTGCAACGCTTCGGCATTACCTATCCCGTGGCGCAGGACAACCGCTACGCCACCTGGACCGCCTACCGCAACCAGTACTGGCCTGCCGCGTACCTGATCGATAAACAGGGCAAGGTGGTGTACAGCCACTTCGGCGAGGGCCGGTACAAGGAAACCGAGGCGGAAATCCAGCGGCTGCTGGCGCAGCCGGGGTGAGGGCAGGCGGCTGCCAGCGGAAGGCGGCCGCTATCGTCCCGTGTCGGGATAATTGGGCCCGGCATCATGAAAGCCGCCGGAACTGTAGGGATTGGCGGCGCCAGGGTGTGGCGGGCCGCCGGGGCCGGTGCCGCAGCCGGCCAGCAGCAGCGTGGCGGCAAGGAGAGAAAGCAGGCGCTTCAGGGAGGATGTCATGGAGGTCTCCTGCGTCTGCCCCTCAGCAGTCGCGTGGCTCGCATCGTATGGGCGGATTATAGGCCTGCCTTCTTCGCCTTGATCCGGGGTTTTGCGCACCTTGCACGATATTCCTGCACCGCGTCGGAATCCGCCGGCTGGAAGTAAGGGTGCGGATAGCCCGCTTCTCGCAATGCGGTGTGCATGCGCACGCCCCACACGCATTCGCGCTGCGCCTCGTCCCATAACCGCGCCGCCTGTTCCTGGCGGCCGTTGCGCCATAGCGCGAGGCCGTAGTCGGCCACCATTTCCTGATCGCGCGGCAGGTCGCGGTAGGCGGTGTGCATCAGGCGCAGGCCTTCGGCGGTCTGGCCGCGCAGCGCCAGAATCCAGCCCAGCGTGGCCTGGTTGTATGGCTTCGGCCCGAAGCGCTCCAGCGAGCGGTGGGCCTGTTCTTCGGCTTGCGGCAGGTAGTCGGGAAAGTCGGCGAGGAAGTAGGCGGTGCTGTTGGCCAGATCTGTTGCGTCGGCGGGGCGTGTGCCGCGGCGCCTGGAATCGCGCGCTTGCAGGGCGTTCGAATCCTCCAGCACCAGATCCGGCATGCCCAGCAACCGTTCGACCTCCAGCCGCTTGCGCCGTGCAGCCGGATCGACGGGCCGGAACCGCTCGGCAAGCGGCCGTTGTCGCGCCTGCAGCAACCAATGGCGCGCAAGATCAGGCTGGCCGGCGGCCAGCAGCAGCCGCGCAAGGTCCAGCCTTTGGTCGGCGCTGGCGGCGCAGCGCATGGCGCCGATCAGGTCGCGGGCGCCGTCCGTGTCGTCCTGCGCCAGCTTGCGGTTGATGGCGTCGAGTTCGGCGAAGCACTGCCGATCCTCCGTGACCGGGGCGTCGATGTACAGCGAGAGGTCGCCCGCCGGCATGTCGTGGCTGAAGTAGGCTGTCGCGCCCTGCCGGGTGGTGTAGCCCAGGTCCACCCATTGTTCGCCCCAGCGCTGGCGCATGGTCATGATGTAAGGCCACGCGAGCAAGGGCGCGCTGGACCCGCTGCGGTGCAACTGGAAGAAGTGGCCCCACGGGCCGTCGCCGATGCGGCGGATCAGGGTGAAGTCTTCTTCCCGGTGCGGCAGCGTGGTCTGGATCGGTGCGGTGCGCCCCTGGGCATCGGTGACGCCGTGCAGGATGCCGTCGCCGGAGGGCGTGTCGAGGATGGCGTCGTCCTTGCCGGTCACGAAAACGCGGTAGGGCGTATTGGGCGCGGGGGCGCCACCGTTGCCGTTCATCAGCGTCAGCGTAAGGGTGCGAATGCGCTGGGAGTCGGACGCTTGCGGGGTGTCGCGTGGTGATTCCGCTGGGGACGCGACGTCCTGGACCGTGGCACGCGCGGCGGGCGCGGCCAGTCCCAGCAACGCCGCCAGCCATAGCGCCGAGGCGGGTGTGCGCCAGACCGCGCGCGCCTTGGCGTATCGGAAATCGGATGTGGCGGGTTGCCCGGAACGGTGCTGCGGATGCTTCATGGGGACTGCCGGTGATGTCAGGCGCGGCGGGCCGCCACGGCTGCGATGGGGAGAAACCTGCAAGGGCAGGGCGCCGCGTTGCGAGCGCGAGGCGGATTGTGCATCACAAACGGATAGCGCGGTGCCGGTGGCGCGCTGCGCCTCGCGGCGCTGCCGGCGTTCATTCCGCCTTGCGGGCCAGCCTTGCGTCGATGAACGCCGAGATCGTCCGCGTTTCCGCGTTGTCTTCACCGGCGTCGGCGTTGATCTGCGCGTGGTTGCGGGCCACGCCTGCCAGTTCCGCCACACCGCCCTGTGCCTGGAGCATGCCGGCGTAGCGGTGCGCCCGATCGCACGGATCCGCACGCAAGGTGGAACACACGAACAAGGTGGCAGGCTGCCTGCTCTGCAATTGCGCGGCGGGTGACGCGATAGCCCATTTCTCGGGATCCGTGCCGAAGGCCTCGTCGTAGAACGCGGCATGCGGCTTGGGCATGACGTGCAGCAGATCGAAACCCGCGCCATCCAGGATGATGCTGGCCAGCCACGGCCGCGCGCCGGTGCGCCGCTGCATGGATTCGTCGGCGGCGAGCAGGGTCGCCAGATGGCCGCCGGAAGAATGGCCCACGACAATGACGCGATCCGGGTCGGCTTGCCAGCCGGCGGCCTGGCGTTGAATCCAGGCCACGGCACGGCCCAGGTCTTCGGCCTGCTGTTCAGGCCGGGCGGCCGGCAGCACGCGGGTGTTGACGGAGATCACCGCAAAGCCCCGGGGCAGCCAATACGCCAGCTTGTTCCGGATGTCGTCCGGCGCGGCCTTGTCGCCGCCTTTCCAGGAACCGCCGTGGACGATCACCAGGATGGGGGCGGGATCCATGGCGGGGGCGGGCAGGTGAACGTCGGCGCGCTGCGCTGCGTCCGGCCCGTAAGGTTGGTCCGTCAAGGTTGTGGCCGCAGCCGGTCCGCACAGGGCGGCAAGCATCAGGGCGCCGGACAGTCGGAAAGCGCGCATGCAAGTCCAGGGATGAAAGGGCAAGAAGGCAATGTAGCCGGTTGCGCGCTTTTCGGCCGCGACGTGTGGCATGCTCCGGCCACCTCCAACCGCGGCCATCCCCGAATGTCCAAACTCCTGTTTCGTGCCCTGGACCTCCTGCTTCTGTGCGCCGCCGCCGCGCTTTTCGGCGCCTGCCTCACATCCTTGCTGACCACCGGCGCCTACGGCTGGGTGGTCCCCAACGCGCCCTATATGTACGAGCCGCGCGATTTCCATGCGCAGGCCGTCCTGGCGGGGCTGGCCGGCGTGCTCGCGCTTGCGATTGCCGAACGCTCGGCCAGGTTGCGGCAATCGCCGCCCTGGCGCCTGGTGGCGACCTTTGCCGCCGCGCTCATCGCCCTGTATCTGGCGCCGCCTTCGCCCCAGGTGTTCGGCAACACCTGGGCGCCGGGTGAAGCTACCCGGGAGCTGTTCCTGGCGCAATGGCGCATGGTTCTGCCCATCGCACTGGCGGTCACCGCGCTGCGGTGGGGCGTGCACCGGGTTTTGCGCTAGGATTGTCGTCACCCAACCCCGCCTCCCCGGAGAAACCCTGCATGTCTTCCCTAGACGCCTTTGCCATCACCAAGAAGTGGCCCGCCCGGCATCCCGACCGCATCCAGCTTTATTCGCTGCCGACGCCCAACGGCGTGAAGGCGTCGATCATGCTGGAGGAAACTGGCCTGCCGTATGAGGTCCACCGGGTCAGCTTCGATTCCAAGGACCAGTTCACGCCCGAGTTCCTGTCGCTCAGCCCGAACAACAAGATCCCGGCGATCCTTGATCCGAACGGGCCGGACGGCAAGCCGCTGGGCCTGTTCGAGTCCGGCGCGATCCTGGTGTATCTGGCCAGCAAGACGGGCCAGTTCATCCCGGCGGACACGGCGGGACGCTTTGAGGCGCTGCAATGGGTGATGTTCCAGATGGGCGGCATCGGACCGATGTTCGGCCAACTGGGCTTTTTCCACCGCTTCGCGGGCAAGGACTACGAGGACAAGCGTCCGCGCGACCGCTACGCGGACGAGTCCAAGCGCCTCCTGGCCGTGCTGGACCAACGCTTGGAAGGGCGCGACTGGGTGATGGGTGACCAATACACCATCGCCGACATCGCGATCTTTCCCTGGGTGCGCAACCTGGTGGGCTTCTATGAAGCGGGGGAACTCGTCGGTTTCTCGGGCTTCAAGAACGTGGCGCGCGTGCTGGATGCGTTCGTCGCCCGGCCCGCGGTCGCCAAGGGACTGACCATTCCGGCCTGATCGATGGAACTGCGCCAGCTCCGTTACTTCGTGCGTGTGGTCGAGGCAGGCAGCATCGGCCGGGCGGCCATGTCGATCGGCATGGTCACGTCGGCGCTCAGCCAGCAGATCAGCCGGCTCGAAGGCGAATTGTCCACGCGCCTGCTGCAGCGCAGCGCCAGCGGCGTCGTGCCCACGGATGCGGGGCTGGCGTTCTTCCGGCAGGCGCAACTGGCCCTGCGCCATGCCGACGACGCGGTCCAGGCGG
>DALZRX010000225.1:3886-6823 GCA_032015805.1 Achromobacter sp. | reverse complement strand
CGGCGTGGTCATCACCGACCACCACCTGCCCGGCGACACCCTGCCGGACGCGCTGGCCATCGTGAATCCCAATCAGCCGGGCTGCGGCTTTCCGTCCAAGAACCTGGCGGGCGTGGGCGTCATCTTCTACATGATGCTGGCGCTGCGCGCCGAACTGCGCCGCCGTGGCGTCTATGCCCCCGATGGCGGGCCGCGCCTGGATGCGCTGTCCGATCTGGTCGCGCTGGGTACGGTGGCGGACGTGGTCAAACTCGACGCCAACAATCGCCTCCTGGTCACGCAAGGCCTGCAGCGCATGCGCAGTGGCCGTCTGCAACCTGGTCTGCGCGCGCTCTTCGCCGTCGCCGGCCGTGAGCCGCGCAGCGCCAACGGCTTCGACCTCGGCTTCGCGCTGGGCCCGCGCATCAACGCCGCGGGACGCCTGGCCGACATGAGCCTGGGCATCGCCTGCCTGACCACGGACGACGAGGCGC
Organism: Achromobacter sp.; assembly: GCA_032015805.1. Lineage (GTDB taxonomy): Bacteria > Pseudomonadota > Gammaproteobacteria > Burkholderiales > Burkholderiaceae_B > Achromobacter. The sequence goes on along the minus strand of DALZRX010000225.1, from coordinate 6,350 downwards.
AAGCGTTGGAAATGGCGCGCGAACTGGACAACATCAACCGGGAACGCCGCACGATCGAGGCCGAAATGCGTGAACAGGCGCTGGCCGCCATGGAAGAGCCGAACGCCGCCAGCGGCGCCACCGTCTGCGTGTTCGACCCGGGCTGGCACCAAGGCGTTGTGGGACTGGTCGCCTCGCGCCTGAAGGAAAAATTCTGGCGCCCGACGCTGGCCTTCGCGCCGGCAGGCGACGACGAGATCCGCGGCTCCGGCCGGTCGATCCCCGACGTGCATTTGCGCGACGCGCTGGACCTCGTGTCCAAGCGCCATCCCAACCTGATCCGCAAGTTCGGCGGCCACGCCATGGCAGCCGGACTGACGCTGGACAAGACCGACTTCCCGGCATTTGCGCCCGCCTTCGATGCGGCCGTGCGCGAACTGACGGGACGCGACTCCTTCGAGCCCATCATCGAAACCGACGGCTCGCTGGAATCCGGTTATGCGAACGCCGACGTGGCCGGCATGCTGCAGCAGCAGGTCTGGGGCGCAGGCTTTGCCGCGCCGCTGTTCCTGGACGAATTCGTCGTACGCAACCAGCGGCTGGTCGGCGAAAAGCACCTGAAGCTGTCCCTGGAACGCGGCCACCAGCGCTTTGACGCCATCTGGTTCGGCCACGACCAGTCCCTGCCCGAACGCATCCAGGCCGCCTATCGCCTGGAACAGAACGTGTGGAACGGCATGGTGTCGGTGCAACTGGTCATTGAGCACGCCGGCTAGACGAACGCTGCAACGCGCCAGACACCGGCCCAAGCTCCAAGGGTGTCAGGCACCGTCCCCTGTTCAACGGTGTCTGACACCATCTGCGCCGTTACTTGTTCACCAGCTTGGCGGGCTGCGCCAGCGCCACCAGCGCGCCCACCACGAGGCAGCCCGCCAGCATGTAAAGACCGGTGTTCGTCGTGCCGGTCAGGTCCTTCAGCCAGCCCACGAGATACGGGCTGACAAAGCCCGCCAGATTTCCCACCGAGTTGATCAGCGCGATGCCCGCCGCGGCGGCGGTGCCGCCCAGCAGCGCCGTCGGCAGGCTCCAGAACAGCGGCAGCACCGTGCAAATGCCGATGTTCGCCACCGTCAGCGCCAAGATCGCCAGCACCGTGTTGCCGCTCCATACCGCCGACAGGAACAGCCCCACCGCGCCGAACAGCGCCGGCAGCGCGACGTGCCAGCGGCGCTCGCGCTGCCGGTCCGAATTGCGCGAGATCAGGATCATGCCGATGACGGCAAACAGGTTGGGCACCGCCGTCAACAGGCCGATCGCCAGCGGACTCTGCACGCCGGTGCTCTTGATCAGGCTTGGCATCCAGAACCCGACGCCATACAAGCCCATCACGAACGAGAAATAGATCAGCGCCATGGCCCACACGCGCGGCTTGGTCAGCGCGGCGCGGATCGGCGGATCCTCCTTCTGTTGTTCCTCAGCGGCAATGTTGCGGATCAGTACGGCCTTTTCATTGGCGGTCAGCCACTTGGCCTTGTTGATGCGATCCTCAAGATAGACCAGCACCAGCACGCCGATCACCACTGACGGAATCCCCTCCAGCAGGAACAGCCATTGCCAGCCCGACAGGCCGTGGTCGCCATGGAAGGTCGCCATGATCCATCCCGAGATCGGACCGCCGATCAGGCCGGACATCGGCACCGCCGTCATAAAGAATGTCGTGATGCGGCCGCGCCGGGCGGCCGGATACCAGTAGGTCAGGTACAGGATGATGCCCGGAAAGAATCCCGCTTCGGCTGCGCCCAGCAGGAATCGCAACAGGTAGAACATGTGCACGCTGGTCACGAACATCATGCAGGCCGAGATGATGCCCCACGTGATCATGATCCGCGCAATCCAGATGCGCGCGCCCACCTTGTGAAGAATGATGTTGCTGGGTATCTCGAAAATGAAGTAGCCGATGAAAAAAATGCCGGCGCCCAGCCCGTAAACCGTTTCGCTGAACTGCAATTCCTGCAGCATCTGCAGCTTGGCAAACCCCACGTTGACGCGGTCCAGGTACGCCACCACATAGCAGACCACCAGCAGCGGCACCAGCCGCCAGCCCACCTTGCGGTAGATCCGGTCCTCTTCGCTGGCGTCAAGCGCCGGTGAGACCCCGGGGGCCATCGTGTTCTCCATCTCTGTCTCCATTCCTCTTGCGGGATAGGCCGGCACATGGCCGGCGTTTTCGCGATCCGGCGCCCCAGAAGGGACACATCACGGCCGCCCGACAAGGCTAGAACCGTCAGGTTGACAAAAAACTGAACAACTCAGATCCGGGCCTTTCACATCCCCTGAAATCCGACCCGTCCCCGGTCTGGCGGCGCGCGCCCGCGAACTCGCTCCATCCACGGTAAAATGCCAGGTTTCGCACAAAAGTCATCAGGACAGGATCATCATGGAAGCCGAACGTCAGAACCAGCTCGCAGCCCGCCTCGCCGACTAC
>DALZRX010000225.1:3237-3876 GCA_032015805.1 Achromobacter sp. | reverse complement strand
CCGGCGGTCTGGAACGACCCCAAGCACGCCCAGGATCTGGGCCGTGAAAAGAAAGCGCTCGAGGACGTGGTGGAAACGCTCACCGCCCTGGGCGCGGGTGTTGCCGACTCGAACGAACTCTTCGAACTGGCCGCCTCCGACGACGACGACGCCACCCTCGAATCGATCGAGCAGGATGCCGACGCGTTCCAGGAAAAGCTGGAAAACCTCGAATTCCGCCGCATGTTCTCCAATCCGGCCGATCCCCTGAACTGCTTCCTGGATATCCAGGCGGGCGCGGGCGGCACGGAAGCGCAGGACTGGGCATCGATGCTGCTGCGCCAGTACCTCAAGTACGCCGAACGCAAGGGCTTCAAGGCCGAGATCCTTGAAGAATCCGACGGCGAAGTCGCGGGCATCAAGTCGGCCACGATCAAGATCGAAGGCGAATATGCCTTTGGCTACCTGCGCACCGAAACCGGCGTGCACCGCCTGGTCCGCAAGAGCCCCTTCGACTCTTCCGGCGGCCGCCACACGTCGTTCGCCAGCGTCTTCGTCTACCCGGAAGTCGACGACTCATTCGAAGTCGATGTGAACCCCGCCGATCTGCGCGTGGACACCTACCGCGCCTCGGGCGCGGGCGGCCAGCACATCAACAAG
>DALZRX010000225.1:2338-3227 GCA_032015805.1 Achromobacter sp. | reverse complement strand
CAACACGCAGAAAGTGCTGGACGGCGACCTGGATCCCTTCATCCAGGCCAGCCTGAAGCAAGGCGTCTAAGTTCCGCGATTCTTCCCGCTCTCCGCACCCAGAGGTCCACGAATGTCTGACACCATCGCAATTCTTACCGGCGCATCGCGCGGTATCGGCGCCGCCATGGCGCGCGGCCTGGTCAAACCCGGCACCCGCCTGATCACCCTGGCGCGCCGCGACGACCCCGAGCTGGCCGCCCATGCGCGCTCGCAAGACGTGCAGCTGGAACAACTGTCCGTGGACCTCTCGGACCTGAAAGCGGCCGAATCCGTGGCCGAACGCATTTGCGCGGCCCTGCCGCGCGACGCCAAGCGCTATCTGCTGATCAACAACGCGGGCACGGTGCATCCCGTGGCGCGCACTGACGCGCTCACCGACGGCGCGGCCATCGCCGCTGCCTTCAACTTGAACGTCACCGCTGTCATGCTGCTCACGGCGCGCTTCCTGGCTGCCGTGGCCGACATCAAGGCCGACCGCCGCGTGCTGAACATCTCCTCCGGCGCCGGACGCAATCCGAACGCCGGCTGGGGCGTGTACTGCGCCACCAAGGCCGCGCTGGACATGCATGCCCGCGTGGTCAAGCAGGAACAGGGCGCCGACGGCGCCCGCATCGTCGCGCTGGCGCCCGGCATCGTCGATACCGACATGCAGGCCGCCATCCGCGCCAGCGACCCCGACAGCTTCCCCGCGCTGGCCAAGTTCCAGGACTTCCATGCCACCGGCAAGCTGTCCTCGCCCGCCAGCGTAGCCTCCCGCATCCTCGCCTACCTGGATCGCGAAGATTTCGGCACGACCGAAATCGACGACATCCGCAATTACGACTGATCCCCCGACCATGACCGACCA
>DALZRX010000225.1:1400-2328 GCA_032015805.1 Achromobacter sp. | reverse complement strand
CTTCGAGGCGCGCAGCAAGGCCGTGGGCAGCATCCGCCAGTTCATGCTGAACGCGGGCTTCCTCGAAGTCGAAACGCCCATGCTGCACCCGATCCCGGGCGGCGCAGCGGCCAAGCCCTTCGTTACCCACCACAACGCGCTGGACATGGAAATGTTCCTGCGCATCGCACCCGAGTTGTACCTGAAGCGCCTGATCGTGGGCGGCTTCGAACGCGTGTTCGAAGTCAACCGCAACTTCCGCAACGAAGGCGTCAGCCCGCGTCACAACCCCGAATTCACGATGATGGAGTTCTACGCAGCCTTCGCGGACTACCGCTGGCTCATGGACTTCACCGAAGAGCTGATCCGCCAGGCCGCCATCTCGGCCACCGGCACCGCCGTCCTGACCTACCAGGAGCGCGAGATCGACCTGTCCAAGCCCTTCGACCGCCTGACCATCTGCGAAGCCATCCTCAAGTACGCCGACGGCTACACCCAGGCCCAACTCGACGATCCGGCCTTCGTGCGCGCCGAACTGAAGAAGCTTGGCGCCGACGCCGACGGCCCCGTGCTCGCACGCGCCGGCCTGGGCGCGCTGCAACTGGCCCTCTTCGAAGAGACCGCCGAAGCCAAGCTCTGGAACCCCACCTACATCATCGACTACCCGGTCGAAGTCTCGCCGCTGGCGCGCGCCTCCGATTCCCGCGAGGGCATCACCGAGCGCTTCGAGCTCTTCATGACGGGCCGCGAGATCGCCAACGGCTTCTCGGAACTGAACGACCCGGAAGACCAGGCCGAACGCTTCCGCTCGCAGGTCGAAGCCAAGGATGCCGGCGACGAAGAAGCCATGTTCTACGACGCGGACTACATCCGCGCCCTGGAATACGGCATGCCTCCGACGGGCGGCTGCGGCATCGGCATCGACCGCCTGGTCATGCTGCTGACCGAC
>DALZRX010000225.1:0-1390 GCA_032015805.1 Achromobacter sp. | reverse complement strand
ACTGGATCAAGCACCCCCGCCGCATCCAGCCCGGCGCGCCGTACCGCCCGGTGCCGGCGCGTCGGCCCGTGTTCATCGTCCTGTGCGTCGCCACGGCCATCTCCCTGATCGCCGCCGTCCTGACCGCCCTGCTCTGGATGGGCGGCGTGGCAGGCGGCGTCACCGGCGGCGGGTATCACGGCGAAGCCGATTTCCTGCTGCCCGTGGCGGCCTCGCTGCTCGCGATGGCGGTGGCCTGCGCCGTCGGCGCGTTCATCAAGCGCCGCGGCTAGGGTCGAGCGGCCACTTGCCCGCGCCCGCCGGCAATGCCGGCAGCGACGCCTGCAACATCGCATCGATGAACGCGGCAGGGGCCAACCTGCCGCCCGGTTTGTACCACTGCACCGTCAGGTTCATCGCCCCCAGCACGCAGCGCTTGATGACGCGCGCGTCGCCCTGCAACAGTCCTGCCTCCACCGCCCCCGCCACTGCCTCCTGCCACATCGACTCGTAGCGGTCGCTGAGCACCTTCACGGCCTCCTGGCTGGGCGCGGAAAGGCTGCGCCATTCGTAGACCAGCGCGTTCATCGCATCGCCGCCGGCGCCGTGCAGCATGCTCCACATGTGCACGCGAAACAGCGCCGCCAAGCGGTCAGCGGGCACGGCGTAGCGCGCCAACGCCTTTTCGCCGAGGTCGATCACTTCCTGGATGCCGTTGTTCATGACGGCGACCAGGATCTCTTCCTTGCTGCGGAAGTGATGGAACAGGCTGCCCGATTGCAGCCCCACGGCCTTGGCCAGCTCGCGCACGGTCGTGCGCTCGTAGCCGCGCTTGCTGAAAAGCCGGCCGGCGGCCAGGACCAGTTCCCGTCGCCGCTCCGTCTCCGCGCCATCGTCGCGCGACGCGGCGGTCCCGGTCTTGTCCATGCCGGTCAAATCCTCTGGATGATGGTCGCGGTCGCCATGCCGTGGCCGATGCACATGAGCTGCATGCCGAGCTCGCCTTCCGTCGCTTCCAGGCCGGCCAGCATCTTGGCCATCAGCCCGGCGCCCGTCGCGCCCAGCGGATGCCCATGCGCGATTGCGCCACCCCACGGATTCACGCGCGCCAGGTCCGCGCCCAGCTCGCGCTGCCAGGCCAGCACCACGCTTGCGAAGGCCTCGTTGATCTCGACCCAGTCGATATCGTCCAGCGTCAGGCCGGCGCGCGCCAAAGCCTGCCTCGCGGCCGGAATGACGCCCGTAAGCTGCATCACCGGGTCCGACCCCACCACCACCCGCGCCAGGAACCGCGCCCGGGGCCGCAGGCCGTCGGCCAACGCCGTGTCTTTGTCCGCCAGCAGCACCGCCGCCGCGCCGTCCGCAAGCTGGCTCGCATTGGCCGCGGTAACGCCACCTTGCCCCGGCGGCC
>DALZRX010000224.1:1884-6838 GCA_032015805.1 Achromobacter sp. | reverse complement strand
GATCGAGTCGTCGTCGACAGCGCGGGCGTCGACACGTGGGCCACCGCCCGCCACGCCAGCGCCTACATGCGCGAGCAGGGCTACACCCGCGCGCTGGCCGTGACGCAATACTTCCACGTGCCGCGCACGATGCTTGCGCTCAGGCGCCAGGGCGTCGCCGAGGTCGCAGGCGCCTATCCGCCATTTTTTGAACTGCGCGATCTCTATTCGGTTTTCCGCGAACTGCCCGCCGTGGCGCTGTATATTTTCCGGCCTCGGTAAGCGGCGCATCCGCTTGCCTGCCCGACCCATCCAGGACTTTCCACCGTGCTGATCTTCCATAATCCCGTTCACGACAAACACAGCGGCCGCCAGGAGATGTTCCGCGGCAAGCTGGTGCCCTGCCACGAAACGCCTGCAAGGCTTGAATTCGTGCTGGACGCGCTGCGCCAACGCGGCATCGGTGAATTGCGCGCGCCTTCCGGCCCGGACATGGATCTCATCAAGCGCGTGCACACGCCGCGCTACGTGGACTTCCTGGCCAGCGCCTGGAACGAATGGATCGCGCTGGATCCGGCCAACGTGGACCTGGACGTGCTGCCGTCGATCTGGCCGGTGCGCGGCTTTCGCCACGACATTGAACCCACCAACTTCGCGGCGCGGGTCGGCCTGTTCTCGTTCGATAGCGGCTGTCCATTGACGGCCGGCACCTGGGAGGCGGCGACCGCGGGCGCCGCCTGCGCCATTGACGCCGCACGCGCGCTGTCCGCGGGCCAGGGACTGCGTGCGGCCATGGCGCTGACGCGACCACCGGGCCACCATGCCGGTCCGGATTTCTTTGGCGGCTATTGCTTTCTGAACAACGCGGCGCTGGCGGCGCAGGCACTGCGCGATGCCGGGGCGCGGCGCGTCGCGGTGCTGGATGTGGATTACCACCATGGCAACGGCACGCAAAGCATCTTCTACGCGCGCGGCGACGTGCTGACCGTATCGGTGCATGGCGATCCGACCACCGAATATCCGTTCTATCTCGGCTACGCGGACGAGCGCGGTGAAGGCGCGGGCCAGGGCTGCAATCTGAACCTGCCATTGCCTGCCGGCACCGATTTCACCGCGTGGACGGCCGCCCTGCAGCAAGGCCTGGATGCGGTGCGCGCCTTCAAGGCCGACGCGCTGGTCGTCGCGCTGGGCGTGGATACCTACGAAGGCGATCCGATTTCCAAGTTCAAGTTGAAGAGCGCCGACTATCTGCAGGTCGGCCGCATGCTCGCCGGCCTGGGCCTGCCGGCGGTGTTCACAATGGAGGGAGGCTATGCGGTCGCCGACGTGGGCATCAACGTGGCGAACGTGCTGGAAGGGTATCTGGGCCGATAGGCGGGGCGCCCCTGCCCGGTTTCCGCTGGGCGGGGCGCGGCGGCCATGGAATCAATCGCGCGTTTCCAGCACCTTATTGATGCGCAGCGCCAGCAAGGTGCACGCCACCCCGGACAGCAGATAGACGCTGACCGCCACCAGCCCGAACCGCGCCGACAGGCCCAAGGCCACGACCGGCGCGAAGGCCGCGCCGACCAGCCAGGCCATGTCGGAAGTGAGCGCCGCGCCGGTATAGCGGAACCGGCGCGTGAAGTTGGCGGTGACCGTGCCCGATGCCTGACCGTACGACAAGCCCAAGAGCCCGAAGCCGATCAGGATGAACGCGTCCTGCGCCTTGGGCCCGCCGCCCAGCAGCCACGGCGACACCACCGCAAACACGCCGATCAGCATGGCAAGCAACCCGAGTGTCGTGCGCCGGCCGATGCGATCGGCCAGCCATCCCGATGCGATCGTGCCCAGGATGCCGATCACCGCCCCGATGATCTGCACGACCAGCACATCCGAAATCTGTTGCGTGCCGCTCACGGCAATCCACGACAGCGGAAAAACCGTGACCAGGTGAAACAGCGCATAGCTGGCCAGCGCGGCAAAGGCGCCGATGAAGAGGTTGTAGCCTTGCTGGGTGACGATCTCGCGGATGCTGATGGGCTCGAGTTCGCCTTCTTCAAGCAGTTGCGTGTATTCCTCGGTGACCACCAGCCGCAGCCGCGCGAACAGCGCCACCACGTTGATGGCGAACGCGACGAAGAACGGATAGCGCCAGCCCCATTCAAGAAAGTCGGATTGCGTGAGGGTCAGGTGCAGATACAGGAACAGCGCACTGGCCACCATGAATCCGACCGGCGCGCCGAGCTGTCCCATCATCGAATACCAGCCGCGGCGATTGGGCGGCGCGTTCAGCGCCAGCAGCGACGGCAGGCCGTCCCAGGAACCGCCGAACGCCAGCCCTTGCAGGCACCGGAACACCGCAAGCAAGGTGATGGCATGCACGCCGATGGAGTCGTACCCCGGCAGGAACGCCATGCCCACCGTCGCCGTGCCCAGCAAGAACAACGCCACGGTCAGCTTGGTTGCGCGGCCCCATCTACGCTGGATCGCCATCGACAATGCCGTGCCGATGGGACGCATGATGAAGGCGAAGGAGAAGATGACGAAGGCCCAAAGCGTGCCTTCCAGCGGCGCTTCGAAGGGAAAGAACACCTTCGGAAAAACCAGCACGCACGCAATGCCGAATACGAAGAAATCGAAGTATTCAGAGGCGCGTCCGACGACCACGCCGACGGCGATCTCACCAGGCGCCACTTTGGCGTGGCTGGTCCCGCCGCTGATCGCCCCGGGTCCGGAACCGGGTGTGGGGTGACCAGGATATTGCGTGGTGGTCGACATGGGGTTCGCTCGCAAAAGAAGGTTCTGGATACGCCTTGTCCACGATCTTGCAACACACCCGTACCACGGTACGCGCATCATGCAGGAAGCCGCAAGCGTTCTAGCCCAAGACTGCCCGGCATGCGTTCCCGTGCATACTTTTGCTCTTTTTACCCTAGATTTTTCGCGGCTTCCAGCGTAGTGTTTCGTTTACTTCCCACGGTTACGTTTCGGGGTATGACCATGTCGTCCTTCGCAAGGCTCCGCGGATTGATGCTGTTTGCCGCCCTGCCGCTGCTCGCCGGGTGCAATGCGGTCTTGCTCTCGCCATCGGGCGACGTGGCCGTGCAGCAGCGCAACCTGATCATCATTTCCACCGGCTTGATGCTCATCATTATCGTGCCGGTGATCATCCTGACGCTGCTGTTCGCGTGGCGCTACCGCGCCAGCAACAAGGACGCCGCTTACGACCCCGACTGGAACCACTCCACCATGCTGGAGCTCCTGATCTGGGCCGCGCCACTACTCATCATCATCGCGCTGGGTGCGCTTACGTGGGTCAGCACGCACCAGCTTGATCCTTACCGGCCGCTGGCGCGCCTGTCCGAAGGCCGCGAAGTCCCGCCAAACACCAAGCCGCTGGTCGTCGAAGTGGTCGCGCTGGACTGGAAGTGGCTCTTTCTTTATCCCGAGCAAGGCGTCGCGGCCGTTAACGAAATGGCCGCGCCGGTTGACCGGCCCATCCAGTTCAAGATCACCTCGTCGTCGGTCATGAACTCGTTCTTCGTGCCCGCCCTGGCCGGCCAGATCTACGCCATGCCCGGCATGCAGACCACGCTGCACGCCGTCATCAACCATCCCGGCGAATACGAAGGCCTGTCCGCCAACTACAGCGGCTCGGGCTTCTCCGGCATGCGCTTCCGCTTCCATGGCCTGGATCAGAAGGGCTTTGACGACTGGGTCGCCCAGGCCCAGAAATCGCAAGGCACGCTCGACCGCGCCGCATATCTCAAGCTTGAACAACCCAGCGAGCGCAACCCGGTCCAGCTTTACGCCACCGTTGCGCCGGGCCTCTTCGAGGCCATCGTGAACCGGTGCGTCGAACCCAACCGCATGTGCATGCGCGATGCGATGGCGATCGACGCGCAAGGCGGCGCCGGCATCCCCGGCGCGCACAACCTCACCACCATGGACCCTCAGTTGCGCGAGCGTCTGGGGCTCACGGAAGCGCCGCCGCGCAAATACGTGGGCGCCATGTGCACGGCCACCGAAGGACTGGTGCTGTAACGCGGCAGGTTTTCGGCACGGCACGTGCTCCATGTAAACGCGTTTTTTTGCTGGAATCGAGATGCCTGATCAACCTGACCTCACCAAGCTGATCTTCGGCCGGCTTACCTGGGACGCCATTCCTTTCCACGATCCCATCCTGCTGGGCACCTTCTTCGTGGTGGCGGCCGGCGGCATCGTGCTGCTGGGCTCCGTCACGTACTACAAGAAGTGGGGCTACCTGTGGCGGGAGTGGTTCACCAGCATCGACCACAAGAAGATCGGGATCATGTATGTGATTTTGGGCATCGTGATGCTGCTGCGGGGCTTTGCCGACGCCATCATGATGCGGGCGCAGCAGGCCGTGGCCTTCGGCGATTCCACCGGATTCCTTCCGCCCCATCACTACGATCAGATCTTCACGGCGCACGGCGTGATCATGATCTTCTTCGTGGCGATGCCGCTGGTCACCGGGCTGATGAACTTCATCGTGCCGCTGCAGATCGGCGCGCGTGACGTGGCCTTTCCCTTCTTGAACAACTTCAGCTTCTGGATGACCGCCGGCGGCGTGATCCTGGTGATGATGTCGCTGTTCGTGGGGGAATTCGCCCGCACCGGCTGGCTGGCGTATCCCCCTTTATCAGGCATCCTGCACAGTCCGGACGTGGGGGTCGACTACTACATCTGGGCCCTGCAGATAGCGGGCGTGGGAACACTGCTGTCCGGGGTGAACCTGCTTGTCACCATCGTGAAGATGCGCGCGCCCGGCATGAAGATGATGCGCATGCCCATCTTCACGTGGACGGCGCTTTGCACCAACGTGCTGATCGTGGCGGCGTTCCCCGTGTTGACGGCCGTGCTGGCGCTGCTGTCGATGGACCGCTACGTGGGCACGAACTTCTTCACGGCGGACTTCGGCGGCAACGCCATGATGTACGTGAACCTGATCTGGATCTGGGGCCACCCCGAG
>DALZRX010000224.1:0-1874 GCA_032015805.1 Achromobacter sp. | reverse complement strand
CTCGATCCCGACCGGCGCCAAGATCTTCAACTGGCTGTTCACCATGTACCGCGGGCGCATCCGCTTCGAGGTCCCGATGCTCTGGACACTCGGCTTCATGGTCACGTTCGTGATCGGCGGCATGACAGGCGTGCTGCTGGCCGTTCCGCCCGCCGACTTCGCGCTGCACAACAGCCTGTTCCTGATCGCGCACTTCCATAACGTGATCATCGGCGGCGTGCTGTTCGGGCTGATGGCCGGCATCACCTACTGGTTCCCGAAGGCGTTCGGCTACAAGCTCGATCCGTTCTGGGGCAAATGCTCGTTCTGGTTCTGGCTGGTCGGCTTCTATGTCGCCTTCATGCCGCTGTACGTGCTGGGCCTGATGGGCGTGACGCGCCGCGTGAATCACTTCGAGGACATGTCGCTGCAGATCTGGTTCCAGGTCGCGGCCTTCGGCGCGCTGCTGATCGCGTGCGGCATCGCCTGCTTCATCATCCAGCTCGTGGTCAGCTATCGCCGCCGCGACCAGTTGCGCGACACCACCGGCGATCCCTGGGACGGCCGCACGCTCGAATGGTCCACGTCGTCGCCGCCCCCGGTCTACAACTTTGCGTTCACCCCGCGGGTGCATGACCTGGACGCCTGGTGGCAGATGAAGCAGCACGGCTACCAGCGTCCGCAACAGGGCTTCATTCCAATCCACATGCCGAAGAACACCTGGGCGGGCATCGTGCTGGCCGCAATCAGCGTGGTGCTGGGCTTTGCGCTGATCTGGCATATGTGGCCGCTGGTCGTGCTGTCGTTCGCGGCGCTGATCCTCGTGTCGATCATCCATACCTTCAACTACAAGCGCGACTACTACGTGCCGGCCCAAGAGGTCGTCGCCACGGAAGACGCCCGTACAAGGCTGCTAGCGCAACATGTCTGATACCCTCGCCCAACCCATGCCCGGCGGCGCCGCGCCGTCCCAGGAACCCGTCTTCTACGTTCCTGGCGAACACCATCCCAAGAACGGCACGCTGCTCGGGTTCTGGGTCTACCTGATGAGCGACTGCCTCATCTTCGCGTGCCTGTTCGCGGTCTACGGCGTGCTGGGCCGCAGCTTTGCGGCGGGCCCATCCGGCGCGGACCTGTTCGACCTGCAACTGGTGGCGGTGAACACGACGCTGCTGCTGCTGTCGTCCATCACCTACGGCTTCGCGATGCTGGAGATGCGGCGCAACCGCATCGGCGCCACCCAGATGTGGCTGGCGGTCACCGGCATCCTGGGCCTGGGCTTCCTGTCGCTGGAAATCTACGAGTTCTGGCACCTGATCCACCAGGGCGCCGGCCCGCAGCGCAGCGCCTTCCTGTCGGCCTTCTTCGCGCTGGTCGGCACGCACGGGCTGCACGTCACCTTCGGCGTCGTGTGGCTGGTGACGCTGATGCTCCAGGTCCGCATGCACGGGCTGATTCCCGAGAACCGCCGCCGCCTGATGTGCCTGTCCATGTTCTGGCACTTTCTGGACCTGATCTGGGTGGGCGTGTTCACTTTCGTGTATCTGATGGGAGTGCTGCCATGACCTCGACATCGCACATGGACAACCTGGCCGACACCGGCCACGGCGGCCATCATGGCCACGGCGATCACGACGACCACGACGACGACCACGCCGCCGCCCACGGCACCCTGAAAAGCTACCTGACGGGCTTCGTGCTCGCGGCCATCCTTACCGCGATACCCTTTTGGCTGGTGATGGACCGCGTCATCGACAGCTCTCGGGTCACGGGCCTGGTGATCCTGGCCTTCGCCGTCGTGCAGATCGTGGTCCACATTATCTACTTCCTGCACATGGACACCAAGTCCGAAAGCGGCTGGAACATGTTGGCGTTAATATTCACGCTGGTGCTGG
>DALZRX010000223.1:0-6842 GCA_032015805.1 Achromobacter sp. | reverse complement strand
GCAGCACCTTCGTCTTCATGGCGTTGTTTGCGCTGGCGTTGGCGGCGCTGCTGGCCCTGCGCTTCGAGGAGACGCGCGCCAAGCCGACGCACCGCCCGGGCGCGCTGTACAGCCTGCCGCGCTATGCGCCCATCATCGCGAGCGGCCGGTTCCTCTACTTTGCCTGCTTCGGCATGGCCGGCATGGCCATGATCCTGGTCTTCGTGTCGGCCGCGCCGGTCGTGCTGGTGCAGCAGCTTGGCTATTCCGAACTGGGTTTCTCGGCCTGGTTCGGCGGCAATGCGGCGATCAACATCGCCGCGTTCTTCCTGGCGCCTGCCTTCATCGCCCGGTTCGGCCGCTACACCATGGTGCGCGTCGGCATGGCGGCCCTGTTGCTGGCGTCTGTCATGCATGCCTGCGCGTGGCTGTGGATGCCGCTGTCTGCCTGGATCTTCATGTTGCCGGTAGCCGTGCTGACCGTGGGATTTTCATTGGCGCTGGGTTCCGGGTTGAGCCTGGCGCTCGAGCCCTTTGCCGACCGGGCGGGTACCGCCGCCGCGGTTTACGGGCTATTCCAGATGAGCGGTTCGGCCGTGATCGCAACCGTGCTGCTGGACAGCGGCATGGCGCCGCAAGCGGCCATGGCGTTGATCGGCGCGGTGATCGTCGCGCCGCTGCTGCTGTTGTCGCCGGCATTGGGCCGGCGCCTCGCGCCCGGTTCCTGACTGCCCGCTTCCTCACTGCGTAGGATGGGCTTGCGCTAGTATCCAGAAACATCCTTTCTGGAGGCGGCATGTCCATAGAAAAAACCACGGACGAACCGGTACTGCTGCGCAGCGCCGAAGGCGGCGTCGTCACGCTGCGCCTGAACCGGCCAAACCACTTCAACGTCTTGTCCGAGGCGATGCTGGCCGCGCTGCGGCAGGAAATCGACGCGCTTGGGCGGGACGCAACCCTGCGTTGCGTGGTGCTGGAGTCGGCTGGCCGCGCCTTCTGCGCGGGCCACGACCTGCGCGAGATGCGAAGCCAGCCTGACTTGGATTACTACCGCGATCTCTTTCGGCGATGCGCAAGTGTCATGCAGGGCTTGCAGACGCTGCCTGTGCCCGTCATTGCCAAGGTGCACGGCATCGCGACGGCGGCGGGCTGCCAGCTTGTCGCAAGCTGCGATCTGGCGGTCGCGGCCGATACCGCGAAATTCGCGGTATCCGGCATCAACGTCGGCCTGTTCTGCGCCACGCCGGCAGTAGCGCTGACCCGCAACGTGTCCGCCAAGCGCGCCTTCGAAATGCTGATGACCGCGCGCTTCATCGATGCCGCCCAGGCCGCGGACTGGGGACTGATCAACGAGGCGGTATCCGAGAACGATCTGGACGCGCGCGTGCGGGGTCTCGTGGACGACATCCTGGCAAAGAGTCCGACTGCCGTGCGCTACGGCAAGCGCATGTTCTACCAACAACGCCAGATGGCGCTGGCGGATGCGTATGACTTCGCAGGCGACGTGATGGCCCGCAACATGATGGAAGCGGATGCGTGCGAAGGCATAGACGCCTTCCTGCAAAAGCGCCCTGCCCGCTGGACGTCATGACGCAGCACCCGCGGGGCAACGCGTCTAGACCAGCCAGCCCAGCGTCCAGCCGCTGAATGCGGCGAGCACCACCACCCAGAGCGGCGACCAGCGGGCATACACGAGCAGTGCAAACAGCAGCAACGCAAGGCCGAAGTCGGCCTTGCCAAGGACAGCGCTTGTCCAGACGGGGTCATACAGCGCGCCCAGCAAGATGCCGACGACGCTGGCGTTGACGCCCGCGACCATGTTCCGCACGCCAGGGCGGCGCCGCAGCGTGTCCCAAAACGGCAGCGCCGCGGTCAGCAGCAATGCCCCCGGCAGGAAAATGACGCACAGAAGCGCCAGCCCGCCGGCCCAGCCGGACAAGGGACCTGACGACAGCGCACCCAGGAACGCCGCAAAGGTGAACAAGGGGCCGGGCATCGCCTGCGCCGCGCCATAACCCGCCAGGAAATCCGCGTTGGACACCATCCCGGAGGATACCGACGCGGTTTCCAACAGCGGCAGCACCACGTGCCCGCCACCGAAGACCAGCGCGCCAGCGCGGTAGAAGCCGTCGATCTGGTTGGCCAGCGCGCCTTCCGAAAAAAGCGCCCAGAGCGGCAGTCCCGCCATCAACGTGGCGAACACCGCCAGTGCGGCCAGACCCGCCGCGCGTGGCACGCCGGAGGTCCCGCTGGACAGGATGGGCCGCGGTGGCAATTGCAGGAAAGCGGCGCCCACCATGGCGCCCAGCAGCACGGCCGCCATCTGGGCCAGCGCGGTCGGCAGCACCACCGTGAGCAACGCCGCAGCGACGGCGAGCGCGGCGCGCGAGCGGTCTGGACACAGGGTGCGACCCATTCCCCACACAGCCTGGGCAACGATGGCGACCGCAGCCAACTTCAAGCCATGAATTGCCGCCGACCCGGACAGCCAGCCATAGTGGGCCAGGCCCATCGCGAAACCGATCAGCGCGATCGCGGAAGGCAGCGTGAATGCAATCCATGCGGCCAGCATGCCGGTCCAGCCGGCACGGCGCAGCCCGATCGCCATGCCGACCTGGCTGCTGGCGGGACCCGGCAGGAATTGGCACAGCGCGACCAGATCCGAAAACGCGTAGTCATCGAGCCATCGGCGGCGGTCGACGAATTCGGTGCGGAAGTAGCCCAGATGCGCCACGGGTCCGCCAAAGGACGTGAAGCCCAGCCGCAGGAAAACCAGAAAGACTTCGAGACAGGATCCGCGGCCGCCCAGGGCGCGCGTGCCGGTGGCCGGCTTGCTGTCGACATGTTCGTCATGGGGGGATGGGTGCGGCATCGGCTCGGGCTTCTAGGGAGTCGGGGCAGCGATTTTTTCAGGCCCCAGTTCCAAGCTTATAGCCGGGCCACGTCCCGGATTCAATCGGATAAATGTCAGGAATTCGCTCCTCGCCGGCCGCGGCCACGGCGCATCATGGCCCATATCAAAAGCAAGTTCATGGCACTTTGGCGTTGTGCCAATCGGCGGCATCATGTGCCGGTCAACCCCTACACCAATGCGTCAGAAAGGTATGCCCATGAGCCAGCGTTTGAATTATTTCCAGTCGTCCGAAGTCTTGTCCAAGAAGTACCTGGACTTCAGCATGACGCTCAAGAAGACCGCCATCGTCCAGGAACTGGGCTATTTGGTCGATATCCGCGCTTCGCAGGTCAACGGCTGCGGATTCTGCCTGGACATGCACGTGAAGGAAGCCACCATCAAGGGTGAGCGGGCGCTGCGCCTGCATCACATAGCCATCTGGCGCGAGTCCCCTCTCTTCTCGCCGCGCGAGCGCGCGGCGCTGGAATGGACCGAGGCGGTGACAACCCTGCCACCCCACGGCATTCCGGACGAGATCTATGAAACCGTACGGACGCAATTCAACGAGAGCGAGCTCTCGGACCTGACGTTCCTGATTGTCGGCATCAACGGCTGGAACCGCCTGAACGTAGCCTTTCGCACCTTGCCGGGATCCGCGGACACGGCCTATGGTCTGGACAAGGCGGGCCTGAACTGATCCGGTTCCGCCCCTGGCGGTTCACATGAGTTTAAGGATCCGCCGGGCCAACTGCGCCGCCTGCTCGGCCGATACGACGTTGGTAAAGCTCATGAGCAATCCGGACCGCGCGTCGGGCGCCGCCGACCAGTGGGACAACGCGTGGGCATACAGACCGTGCTGGATCATGCGCGACGCCAGCTCGCGATCGGTCTGATACCCCTCCAACCGGGCGACCAGATGCATGCCGCCCGGCTGCGGCTCGATGTGCAACCGGTTGCCCAGCACCGCGGACATCGCCGCCGCCGTGGCGTCGCGCCGTTCGCTGTACAACCGCCGCATGCGTTGGATGTGGCGTCCGAAATGCCCTTCGTTGATGAATGACGTCAGGATGGCTTGCGTCAGCGCCGGCGCGCCGCCCGCCAGCAGCAGGCACAAGCGCTCGAAGCGCGGTGCCTGTTCTTCGGGCACGACCAGGTAGGCCAGCCGCATGCCGGGAAACAGCACTTTGCTGAAGGTGCCGCAGTACAGCACCCGGCCCTGGCGGTCCAGGCTTTTCAAGGCCGGCAGCGGACGGCCGACGTAGCGGTATTCCCCGTCGTAGTCGTCTTCCACGATCCAGGCGCTGCTGCGCTCGGCCCAGTCCAACAACGCCTGGCGCCTGGGCAGCGACAGCGACAGACAGAGCGGGCTCTGGTGGGCGGGCGTCACGACGGCCGCCCTGGCCCGTGGCTCCTCTGCGATGCCTGCCTCCACCACGATTCCCTCCGCGTCCACCGGCACCGGGACGGCCTGCATTCCCGCCTGGGCAAGCAGCGCCCGCGTGGGCGGATAGCCGGGGTCTTCCACCCAGACAGAATCGCCAGGCTTGAACAACGCCTGCATGATGAGCTGCATCGTGTTGTTGTAGCCCGAGGTGATGAATACCTGACCGGGCGTGCACTGGATGCCGCGCGCGACCTGCAGGTAGGCCGCCGTTGCGGTTCTGAGGCCAAGCAAGCCGGCCGGATCGGGATAGCCGAGGTCCGGCGGCTGCATACCCCGCAATTGGCGCGCGCCAAGACGCGCCCAGATCTTGCGGGGAAAGGCGTCCAGCGCCGGCAGCCCCATCTGGAACGGCAGCGGCGCGGCCGGTTGCACCCAGCCTTCTTCCAACACCTCCGCCGGCCGGGCCTTTGCGGCCGGCGCCGGGCGCGTGAGCGGTTGCAGGTTGGGCGACACGATCGTGCCGGCCTGGCCCCGCGCCTGGATGTACCCCTCCGAGGCAAGGAGCGAATACGCGACTTCGATTGTGCCGCGGGCGACGCCGATCTCCTTGGCGAGCGCCCGGGCCGACGGAATGCGGTCGCCCGGTTTAAGCGTGCCTTCGGCAATGGCGCCGCGAAAGCGCTCGTAGACCTGGCGGTAGAGCGGGTCGCCGGTGGCGTCCGAGACGATGTTCAGACTGACGGGTCTGGCGGGAATCATGGCATAGTCCGTAAGCGCATTTATGGCCCTTCAAATTATGGCATGTGCTTTTTATGATTCGTACACACTGTGGGCGTGAATTTGCGCCCCTCACATCGAGGTACTTATCCATGCACATCGCTCCCACCGAACCGGCCTTGCGCCACCTGGAGACTCCGGAGGATTGGCAAGCCTGCCTGCCGCTGATGCGTGAACTGCGTCCCCATCTGGCGAACGCAGACGATTTCGTCCAACGCCTGGCCCGCATGCAGCAGGAAAGCTACCGGCTCCTGGCGGCCATGCACGACGGGCGCGCGGTGGCGCTGGCGGGATACCGGTTTCAGGAAAACCTGATTTACGGTCGTTTCATGTATGTGGACGACCTGGTGGTTGCGCCATCGGCGCGCGGCAGCCGTTGGGGTGCCCGGCTCATCGCCGAGCTGGACGGGCTCGCCCGCGGCGCGGGCTGCGACAAGCTCGTCCTCGATACCGGCCTGGACAACGCGCTGGCGCAACGTTTCTATTTCCGGCAGGGCCTGTTGACCAGCGCCATCCGGTTCAGCAAACCCTTGAAAGGAACTACCCGATGAACATTCTTCGCATCCGCTGCAGCCCACGGGGACTGGAGTCCGAAAGCTATCGGCTGTCCCAGCGCATCATTGACCGGCTGGCGCAGACGGGTCCCACCGACGGTCCGGACGTCGTGGAGTTCGATGCCACCACCCTAACCCACGCGGACAGCGACTACGCGGCGGCCTTGGGCGCGCCCAAGGATCCTGCCGTGGACGCACTCGCACGCGGCTCGCTGCACGCCTCCACGGGACTGATCCGCATGCTGGAGGACGCGAGCCATCTCGTGCTGGCCACGCCCATGCACAACTTCACGGTGCCATCGGCGTTGAAGGCCTGGCTGGATCACGTGGTCCGGGTGCGCAATACGTTTCACATCACCCCGCAAGGCAAGGTCGGACTGCTCGCCGACAGGCCCGTCTACGTGGCGATCTCTTCAGGCGGCGCGTTCAGTGGCGAGGACGCTCGCCAGCCCGACTTCCTGACGCCATACCTGCGGCATGTGCTGGCCACCATCGGTCTGAAACAAGTGACCTTCGTCTCGGTGGAGGGAACCGCCCGAGGCCCGGAGTTTCTCCAGGCTGCGCGCGAACGTGCGGAACTGGCGATTCGTGGCATTTCCTTCGCGCCGCAGCCAGAGGAAGTTGTGGCCTGAGGCAGATCTCGGCTTGCTCGCGGCGTGTTCGCCGCCGGCGACATCCTCGTGGGCGAAGGCTGGCGCGCCGGTAATGCGCTGGGCCAAGCCTGCACGATTTGACAGTACATCGAGACGCGCCGCGACCTGACGCTCGAGCGCAGGCGCCCCTGCCCGCCTGCGCGCGACGCTGGGATGGCGGCATGCGACGGACGACGTGGATCCCGAACGCACCATGGATACCAGCCGGACGGCGCCTGCCCGCCCGGCTCGCGGGCGGTGGCGCAATCCCTTCGGGTCATCCGATCAGGCCACATTGACACTCTTGATTTAGCCGCTCTACGCTAGCCCGCACTTGCAGTCCAACTTGGGCGTAGTCCTGCCCCGGCGCACCAAGGTGCGGGAGGCGTGTCATGACGCTATGCAGGCCAGGAACCATTGCGTGCGCCCTGCTATTGCTGGGTTTGCTTGCCCCGGCGGCGACGCAGGCGGCATGCAGCGACAAGACGCTGCGCGGATTGTCCGACGCGGGACGCAGCGTGGCCACCATCGCCAAGCGCTGCGGCATGAGCGCGACGGCCGTGAAGGAACGGCTGAGCGCGGGCGGCACAAAGTCCGACCGTGCCGCATCCGACACCGCGCCC
>DALZRX010000222.1:0-6856 GCA_032015805.1 Achromobacter sp. | reverse complement strand
CAACTTCTCCGCACTCCCATGCACAGAAATCCGCCCATTCTCCAACACATACCCGTAGTCTGCGACGTTCAAGGCGGCGGCTGCGAATTGCTCCACCAGCAGCATCGTCACGCCTTCCTCCTTGAGCCGGGCAATGATCCGGAACACTTCCTCCACCAGGATCGGCGCCAATCCCATCGAAGGCTCGTCCAGCAGCACCAGTTCCGGGTTCAGCATCACCGCGCGCGCCATGGCCAGCATCTGCTGCTCGCCGCCCGATAGCGTGCCGGCGAGCTGATCGCGGCGTTCCTTCAGGCGCGGGAACAGGTCCATCGCCCGCCCCAGGTCCGCCTGCACGTCGCCCTTCGGACGGCTGCCCGTCAGGCGGGGGAAAGCGCCCAGCAGCAGGTTGTCGGTCACCGACAGGGTTGGAAACACCCGGCGTCCCTCCGGCGAATGCGCCAGGCCCAGCCGCGCGATGCGGTGCGACTCCATGCCGTCGATGCGCTTGCCGCCCAGCGTGATCTCGCCCGCCGTCGGGCGAATCATGCCCGACAGGGCCCGCATCGTTGTCGTCTTGCCGGCGCCGTTCGAGCCGATCAGCGTCACCACTTTTGCCTTCGGCACCTCCATGCTGATGCCGTGCAGCACCTTCACCTTGCCGTAGCCTGCTTCCAGATTCTTGATCGATAGCATCTTGTTGTCCCCTTGGCGTCAGGCGGGCGCGCCGCCCAGATACGCCTCGATGACCTTGGCGTTGCTTTGCACTTCGTTAGGCAGGCCCTCGGCGATCTTCTGGCCGAAGTCCAGCACCGACACGGTGTCGCAGACCCCCATCACCACATCCATGTGGTGCTCGATGAGGATCAGCGTGATGCCGTGGTCGCGCACCTTGCGGATGATCGCCAGCAGCTCCACGATGTCGGGCGCCGTCAGGCCGGCCGCGGGTTCGTCCAGCAGCAGCAGTTGCGGGTCCAGCGCCAGGGCGCGTGCGATTTCCAGCAGGCGTTGCTTGCCGTAGGGCAGGTTGCGCGCCTCTTCGCTGGCCAGCGATTCCAGGCCGACGAATTCCAGCAGCGCCATGGCCCGCGCCCGTGCGCCCTGTTCCTCGGTCTTCCACTTGGGCGTGCGCAGCGCGATGCCCCCCAGGCCCGTCGTGAAGGTGTGGTGCAGGCCCACCAGCACGTTTTCCAGCGCGGTCATTTCGCCGAATAGCTGCACGTTCTGGAACGTGCGGGCAATGCCGGCCTCGGCGATGTCCGCCGGCGGCAAGCCGACGAGCGACTTGCCGGAGAATTCCACTGCGCCGGCCGTGGGCACGTAAATGCCGGTCAGCACGTTCATCATCGTGCTCTTGCCGGAGCCGTTCGGGCCGATCAGCCCGTGGATGGTGCCGCGCTTGACGGTCAGGTCCACTTCGTTCAGCGCCTTCAGGCCGCCAAACTGCATCAGCACGTTCTTGGCCGCCAGCAGCGTTTCGCCCTTGCCGGCCACCGCATCCGGCACGGCCTCCTGTTCCTTCACCAGGTCTTTCTTCACTGCCAGCGCCGCGCGGCGTGTCGAGAAGAACAGGTTGCGCACGAAGCCCACGATGCCGTCGGGCAGGTAATACACGACGAACAGGATCATGGCGCCGAAGATGGTCAGGCGCCAGTCGGTGACGGCGTCCAGCCAGTACGAGAAGATTGCCAGCACGATCGTGCCGACCACCGGCACCACGACCTTGCGCGGCTCGGTCCGGCCCTTGGAAATGGCGACGGCGCTGCCCACCGTCACCAGGATCGCCACAGCCAGCGCGATCATGCGGAACGTGCCGATGTCGTCCAGCATCTTGGGCAGCAGCACGATGATCGAGGCGCCCAGCAGCGCGCCCGTGCGGCTTTTGCGGCCGCCCATGATGATGGCCAGCAGGAACAGGATCGTCAGTTCGAAGTTGTACGTGTTGGGCGAAATGTACTGTTCCGAATACGAATACAGCGCGCCCGCCAGGCCGGCGAAGCCGGCGCTGATGACGAAGGCGATCACCTTGTGCCGATACACCGACACGCCCATGCAGTCCGAGGCGATCGGGCTGTCGCGCAAGGCTTCGAACGAGCGGCCCAGGTGCGACTTCAGGATGCGGTGCACCACGATCAGCGAGATCACGAGCAACGCGGCGACCAGCCAGAAGTACTCGGCCTTGTTGAGCACGTGCCCGGCGATGGACGGCTTGGCGATCTTTATGCCGAGCGGCCCTTCGGTCAGGAAAGTCATCTCGTTGATCAGGATCTGGATGATCGTGCCGAATGCCAGCGTCACCATCGCCAGATACGGGCCGGTCACCCGCAGCGCCGGCAGGGCCAGCACCGCGCCGAACGCGGCCGCGATGACGATGGCGGCGGGCAGGGTCAGCCAGATCGGAATCTGCAGATGGAAGACCAGCACGCCGGCCACGTACGAGCCGATGCCGAACAGGCCGGCATGGCCCAGCGACACCTGGCCGGTGTAGCCCACCACGATATCGAGCCCGAACAGCAGGATCGAATAGATCATGATGGTTTCAATGAGGTGCAGGTAATACGTGTTGGTCACGCCCAGCGGCACGGCGGCCAGGCAGGCCACGGCCACGATGGATAGGATGAGGTGCAGGGGTTTCATCGCTTACACCTTCTTGATCGCGGTCTTGCCGAACAGGCCGGCGGGCTTGAAGGTCAGGACGAGCAGCAGCAACACCAGGCCCGGCACGTCTTTGTACCCCGTGGATAGATAGAAGCCGGTGGTCGTTTCGGCGATCCCCAGGATCAGCCCGCCGACCACCACGCCCATCCCGCTGGACAGGCCGCCGATGATCGCGACCGCGAACGCCTTCAGGCCGAGCACCGCGCCCATCGTCGCGCCGGTCAGCGTCAGCGGCGCGACCAGCACGCCGGCAAATGCCGCGGTCAGGGACGACAGCGCATACGAAAACGTGATGACCATGCCGGTGTTGATGCCCATCAGGCCGGCCGCGTCGCGGTCGTTGGACGTGGCGACGAAAGCCTTGCCGTAGATCGACTTGCGGTTGAAGATTTCGACCAGGATCATCATGCCCAGCGCGCCGAACACCACCAGCAGCTCCATCGGCAGGACGTTGGCCCCAAGCACTTGAATGGGCGCTTCGGGCAGCGGCGAGGGAAAGCGCAGGTCGTCGCGGCCCCAGATGTTCTCGGCCACGTTCTTGAAAATGATCCCGAGCGCGATGGTGGCCATGATCCAGCCGAACTCCGATCGCGTCTTGATGGCGGGCCGAACGCCCACGCGCTCCACCAACGCGCCTTGCGCGAAGCCGAAGATGCAGACGATGGGAATCATGACCCAGTAATTCACGCCCAGTCCGACGAGCGTGAGGCCGACGAGCGCGCCCAGCATCAAGGCTTCGCCCTGGCCGAAGTTCAAGGTGCCCGATGTGGCGAAAGTGAGCTGGTATCCGAACGCAATGACCGCATAGATCATGCCTAGCGCGATACCGCTATAGATGAGCTGTAGAAGAATCATGGTGTGTGTCGTGAGGCGCTGTGTTCCGTCCCAACCCCCTTGGGCAGAACGCTGTTTTCAGACGGCTGCATGCCCCGCGCCGGAAAGGTCCGGGCGCGGGCGGCGGCGGCCGGGCAGCCGCCGCCTTCCTGCTTGTCGGGATTTAGTTGGCCTTGATGACGCGGCCGCCCTTGACCTCGCCGATGACCACTTCCTTCGCGGTGATCGCGTCGTGGTTGTCGTGCGAGAAGGGCTTGTTGTAAGTCATCACCACGCCCTCGACCGGGGTCTGCAGGTTTTCCAGCGCTTCGCGCACCTTGGGACCGTCAGTGGAGTTCGCCTGCTTGATGGCGGCCGCCAGCAGGAAGATGGAGTCATAGCCCTGGGCCGCCGACACCGGCGAGTCGATGCGGTTGTTCTTGGGCTTGAACTTGGCCAGGTAGGCGTCGATGAAGGCTTTGCGCTTGGGCGTGTCGGGATCCTGGATGAAGGTCTGCGGCATGCGCGCGCCTTCGCCGTTGGTGCCCGAGTTGTCGATGTAGTTGGCCATGGACAGCGTCCAGCTGCCGATGATCGGCACCTTCCAGCCCAGCTTGGTCATGCCGTTGGCGACCTGGGCCAGCTCGGGACCGATACCGTAGGTCAGCACGGCCTCCGCGCCCGCGGACTTGGCCTTGAGCAACTGGGCCGTCATGTCGACGTCCTTGATGTTGAACTTCTCGACGGCCACGGGCTTGATGCCCTTGGCGTCCAGGGCTTTTTCCAGGTCTTCGCGGCCGAGCTGGCCGTAGTTGGTGGAGTCGGCCAGGATCGCCACTTTCTTGAAGCCGCGTCGCGTGATCGCTTCTTCCACGATCATCGGGGCCTGGATGCTGTCGTGGGCCGCGTTGCGGAACACGTAGTTGTCGGGGTATTCCGGCGCCTTGAATTGATGCGTGATCACGCTGCCGGTGGCGACGTTGTTGAACACGGGGATCTTGGCGTCCTGGTAGAAGCGTTGGGAGGCCAGCGCCACACCGGTGTTGATGTAGCCGACGGTGGCCGTCACCTGTTCCTTGTTGATCAGCTCCTGGGCGATCTGCACGCCGCGCTCGTTCTTGGCTTCGTCATCGCGTTCGACGGCGACGAGCTGGCGGCCCAGCACGCCGCCGTTCTTGTTGATCTCTTCGATGGCAAGGCGCACACCGTCACGCATGCTGACGCCCATGGAGGACGAACCGCCGGTGTAGGGGCCGGCCACGCCGATCTTGATGGGGTCGGCGGCGTGGGACGCGGCCGATACGGCAAATGCAAGGGTTCCTGCAAGCAGCTTCAAACGAAAATCCATGGATGTCTCCGTTGTAATTGGTAGAACTGCGTGGAAAGCCGTGTGCCGGCGCCAGGCGGCGGATGTGTTCTTCTGGCGCGCTCCTTTGTTGCGTGTCGTGACTGTCTGCTTAATCGCTTACGCGAATCTGACCCGGCGGCGTTTTTCCGCGTAAATACCTAGTGCGGATGCAAGGTTCCTTTCAACCCCCTGAACGCCGCGAGCGTGAGCGGCAGTGCAATGGTCGTGTGGCGCCGGGAGCGCGCAGTCGCGCTGGCCGCATCCTAGCGATGAGGGTGCGGCGTTGTACGGAAATTCATTCCGTGCGGGGCTGGAAATTTATTCCTGGCTGGTCTGCGACCCGCATGGCCATTGGGCTGCGCGCTGGCAGACACCTGTGAGCCATAGGGAAAACGCCTGGGAGGCGCCGCCGGGCGTGCGCGATGTTTCGGTGCACAGGTAGTACTGCGACTCGCCAGGGATCTCCACGTCAAGCAAGCGAACGAGCTTGCCTTCGTCCAGCCATTCGGCGGCCAGCGACCGGCGCGTCAGGGCCACGCCCTGGCCCGCGCGCGCGGCGGCGAGCATCATGCCCAGGTCCACCAGCCACACGCCGCGCGACGGTTCGGGCCAGTCCAGCCCCGCCGCGGCCAGCCAGGGGCGCCAGGGCTCCATCGGACAACGCAGCAGGTCGGCGTGCGCCAGGTCCTTGGGCCGCCGGAAGGGTCCGCGCGCCGCTTGATATCCGGGCGAGCACACCGCGAACACCGGATCGTGCGTGAGCGGGTGCGCGTGCAGGCCGGGGTATTTGCCGCTGCCGAAGCGGATCCAGACATCGGCATTGGGCGGCATGATGTCCAGGTAGGGAATGGACAACATGATTTCGAGTTCGACGTCGGGATGCGCGGCGGTGAATCCAGGCAGGGCAGGGATGAGCACCTGCCGGGCGAACGTGGGCGTGGACACGACGCGCAGCGTTTCCAGCTTGGGTTCGTTGCGCTTGTGCAGCGAGGCGTCCGACAGCAGGTCGAGCGCCGTGCGCACCTGTTCCAGGTACTCGCGCCCGGCCGCGCTCAACGTCGTGCCGCGGCTGCTGCGGATGAAGAGTGTGACGTCCAGCAGCGTTTCAAGCGATGCGATGCGCTTGCCGATGGCGCTGGCCGTGACGAAGAGTTCTTCACTGGCACGTTCAAAGGAACCCAGGCGTGCAGCGGCTTCGAACGCCTGGATGGCGGCGAGCGGCGGCAGGCGCACGTCTTTGGAGGGGGAGGGTCCGCGCATAGACCGGTGGCGGGCCAGCCATGCGCCCGAGAAAAAGTGGTGAGGCGCCGATTATAAAAGTGCGGGCGCGGGCACGCCGTGTCCGTATTGGCGCAGCACCTGGGCAATTTCCACGCGATAGCCGTCCAGCCACTGCGACTGCGCCGCCTTGGCCTCCAGATGCGCCGGATGCCGGATCAGCGCATCCAGCGCTTCCAGCGACTGCCAGTAGTAGACGTTGGCGAACAATCCCCGGGTGGCGTCCTCCCAGGATTCCTCGCCCAGGTAGCCTGGCAGCGCGCGGGCCGCGTGGGCGATGCGCTGGTCCAGGCGGTGGAACTCGTCGTCGAACTGCTTCTGCGCGAAGATGAAGGTGGATGTGTACATGGCGAACCTCGGGCTGGCCGGCGCCTCGCCACGGTGTCTGCCACCCGGACGAGACGGCCGTTAAAGTGAGTTGGCGTCCCGGGGGGGTGTCAGATGCCCTTGACCGCCAGACCTACCGCCAGGCCGGCCATGACCACGGCGATGATGCCGTCCAGGACCCGCCAGGCCGTGGCGCTGGCAAAGAACGGGGCGAAGAGCCGGGATCCGATGCCCAGCACGGCTAGCCACAGCAGACTGGCCGTAAAGGCGCCGGCCGCGAAAGCCATGCGCGCGTCTTCGAAGCCGTGCGCGAGTGAGCCGACCACCACCATGTCCAGCCAGAAATGCGGGTTGAGCAGCGAAAAGCCCAAGGCGCCCAGCATGGCGGCGCGGCGCGAGGGCACCACGTCGCGTGCGGCGGCCAGTCCACCCGTGGCCGTCCAGGCGCGGCGG
>DALZRX010000221.1:0-6869 GCA_032015805.1 Achromobacter sp. | reverse complement strand
CGGAGCGCCCGTAGCTCAGCTGGATAGAGTACCTGGCTACGAACCAGGGGGTCGTAGGTTCGAATCCTGCCGGGCGCACCAACCATCACGGACTAAACACCGCGATGCCGATACCGCAAAGAAAATGGAAAGGCCTTTGATCTTGAATCAAAGGCCTTTTTGTTTTGCGGCGGCGGTTTTAGAGTTTGGTAATGATGTTTTTAATGATGGCGGGTTTGGGGCGACGGAATAGGGCTGGCGTGTTTAGGTCGGCCGCTTTAGGGTCAGCGGATTTAATGTCGGCGCTTTAACGTCAGCGGCCTTTTTTGTGCCGGCATTAATAATCGGGGCATTAACTGCGCGTGACATCCGCCACGCGGCTTTACCGCGACGCTCCGCTACCGTATCAATGCGCGGCTTCTTCCTTCTCCTTCGATTGCGGCTTGTCGTCCGCCTCATCGAAGCCCCAATCGCCAAACAGATACCAATCCTCGCCCAGTGATTCCGCGGGATGCATGGTTCGCCCAGATCCGTTGCCACAGGCCATGGAATCGGTGGAACAGTATCGGTCGCAACCCCAGCAGATGCGTTCGGGGTGTTTGGGGTGGAGGGGAAACTTCTTGGCCATGCTGGCTGCCTGGTGTGTGCGTGTTGGATTCAGCGTACTGCGCTCGCGCCTTGAGTTTCATTGACATCGCGCAAACGCGCAGGCGACACCTGTGCCGATACCCGATTCAAACCGGGCCGATTTGCATGGCACGATTCTTTCGTGTTATAAACACGCCTCTTTCGGAGCGCCCGTAGCTCAGCTGGATAGAGTACCTGGCTACGAACCAGGGGGTCGTAGGTTCGAATCCTGCCGGGCGCACCAACTTATTCGAGATCATGCCCACAGCGTGGTTTCTGCAGGACAAACGCAGCAATGCGTTCGCAAAAAGCGGCTTGATGAATTCATCAAGCCGCTTTTTCTTTGTGCGCAGCGCGCTGGCGCCGGCCGGCCCGGCATCACCAGACGCGGTATACCCGGCCGGTCTGCGCGCCTTCGATGTTGCGGCGGTAGGCCAGCGCCACACGGCTGGCGGGGGCGGCCTCAAAGCCTGGGAAGTAAGGGCCGTAGTTCTCCAGCGACTCCTGCAGCACGGTGGGGCTGACCGCGTTGATGCGGATGCCCTGCAGTTCCACCGCCGCGCCGCGTACGAAGCCGTCGATGGCGCTGTTCACGGCCGCGGCGTTTGCGCCGAACCGAACGGGTTCGTCGCTCAGGATGCCACTGGTCAGGGTGATCGAGCCGCCCGCGTTGACGAAGTGCTGGCCGATAAGCGCCACGTCCACTTGTCCGAGCAGCTTGTCATGCAGGCCGATTTTGAACTGCTCGGCCGTCATGTCGGCGAGTGGTCCGAAGTGCAGGCTGCCGGTGGCGGACACGATGGCGTCGACCTTGCCCACGTGCTCGAACAGGTCGCGGATGCTGTCGC
Source organism: Achromobacter sp. (assembly GCA_032015805.1). Classification (GTDB taxonomy): domain Bacteria; phylum Pseudomonadota; class Gammaproteobacteria; order Burkholderiales; family Burkholderiaceae_B; genus Achromobacter. The sequence goes on along the minus strand of DALZRX010000221.1, from coordinate 5,415 downwards.
TGCGGGTGACGTCGACCTGATATTGGCCGCGGGTCCTGCCCACCGCGATGATGTCGTGATGCTGGCCCAGTTCGCTTGCGATTGCGCTGCCGAGGGTGCCGCTTGCGCCGATGAGGATGATCTTCATGTGGTTCTCCGGAGGTTGCCGATGAGGGGGCGCGTCGGCCTTCGCGCCAACGCATGTGCCCATTCTGGCCGCTCGATTCCAATGGAAAAATCCTAGAATGGTCGGATCAGTCAACACTCGGAGTGCGTAATCCATGGATCGCCTGCTCAGCATGGAAGTCTTCGTGGCGGTCGTGGAACTGGGCAGCCTGACGGCCGCCGCCACGCGCCTGGACATGTCGCCCGCCATGGCGGCCAAGCACGTCAAGGGGCTGGAAGATCGGCTGGGACTACGGCTGATGAACCGCACCACACGGCGCCAAAGCCTGACCGAGGCAGGCCAGGCCTATTTCGCGCGATGCAAGACCATCCTGGCCGACATTCGCGATGCGGAGCAGGGCGCCGAGGCGTTGCGGTCCGCGCCGCGCGGGCATCTGCGGATCACTTCGTCGGTGTCTTTCGGGTCATTCGCACTGGCGCCGGCCATCGCGGACTACCTGTCGATCTATCCGGACGTGAGCGTTGAACTGGCGCTGAGCGACCTGGTGGAAGACGTGGTGGCGTCGCGCTTCGATGTGGCGCTACGCATCGGCGAGCCCGCGGATTCCGGCCTGGTGGCGCGGCGGATCGGGCTCTACCAGATGATCATCTGCGCGGCGCCGGCGTATCTGGCGCGCTATGGCACGCCCGCCGTGCCGGGCGACCTGGCCCGGCATCAATGCCTGGATTTCTCGCATTGGAGCCGTCGCACGGGCTGGCGGCTGGGCTCCGACGAAGGCGGGGAAATGGGCTATCCCACCGGACGGTTCGTGTCAAACAACGGGCAGGCGCTCCGGCAGGCGGCGCTTGCCGGATTTGGCATCGTGCTGCAGCCCGAACTCTTGCTGTCCGACGACGTGCGCGCTGGCCGCCTGGTGCCCATCCTGCAGCCGTACTGGCCGGTGGCCCGGCCCATCACGCTGCTGTATGCCAAGGACCGCCAGGCGCTGCCCAAGCTCACGACGTTCGTGGATTTCGTGGTGACGCGTTTTGCACGATAGCGGCAGGCGTCACGCGCGTCGTCGGTCCACCGCGGTCAGGGACGTGCCGCTTTTCAAGAGCTGGTAGGTCTGTCCGCCCAGCCATGCGACCTTTTCGCCGGAGCTGGTGCGGCAGACGCAGTGCGTCTTGGGGTCAAAGCGCGGCGTTCCCAGCGCGGAATAGGCGCCAGGGTCGGAAACGAAACGTTCGATGCGATACAACGTGCCATCCGGCGATGTGGCGAGCACGTCGGTCAATCGTCTTGCGGTGCCGAGCATATTCAATACCTCCATGCGCGGGCCGTCAGGTGTCGGCGCCAAAGTCGTTTGAACATTCATGGCGCGGGCGCGAGGCAATGCCTGGCGCGCGGCGCTAATGAAGATGTCCTCCTAACAATGAATCATCGAGCAGTTCCGGCGAAACGCCCAGGGCCGCCGACACGCGGTCAAGAATGACCTGCCGGGGCCGCGGGCGCGGCCGTTCCAATTCGATATAGATGGAGTGATCGACGCCAAGTCGCGCAGCCATGTCAGCCGTGCTGATGTTCAAGTGCTCGCGCCAAGCGCGAATCAGGCTCCAATCGTTACCGGTTTTGAGATTGACTACAGCAGGCGGCAAGCGCTCCTTGGCCCGGGCAAGTTTTTTGCGCGGAGCACGAGGCGCGGTTGCGGGCTTTTCATCGCCCGAAGCGGCGCCGCTTCTGCGGGACTCGCCTCGAGGTGTGGTGTGTGCGGTGACGGCCAGAAAGACGGCGCCGCCGTTCAATTGGCGGTATTCGTCATTGCCGACCCAGCAAAGGGTTTCGCCGTTGTCGAGCTTGCACTCGCAATCCAGGTGGGTATTGCTGGGCATGCCTTCAAGCTGGGCGATGGTTTCCGTGGTCGTGGCGTGGCGCACCACACGGTGCAGCACACCGTCCAGCGAACGTACGAAGACGTCGGGAAGTCTCCAGGAAAACGGAATGATCATCTCCACAAGCGAAGCCCATTACACCACTGTATAGCGCGGTTGTAATGGTGAAATTGGGGGTTTCCCCTCGACTGTCGCGAGAGTGTCATACACGTGTGTTGCGGGCGCCACGGATCCTCACGAAACCTCGCGGGCGCGGGCCCTCTAGGCCCTATTCATCTCGATTCGGGCGGCGGCGAGCAGCCTCGGCATCACCTCGGCGGCGGCGCCGCGCAGATTGTGATGCGCCAATGCGTCAAGGGGCGTGGCGGCCGGGTTGACCTGCACGACCGTGGCGCCCTTTGCTGCGGCAAGCCGCGGCAGTTCCGCAGCGGGGTACACCAGCGACGAGGTTCCGATGCTGAACAGCAGGTCGCACTGCTGCACGGCCAGCGTGGCGTCGCGCCAGGCCTGCGTGGGCAGACTTTCGCCGAACCAGACGACGCCCGGCCGCACCGGGCCGCCGCATTCCGTGCACGCAGGCGGCGTGACGCGCCGGCCGGCATCGGGCTCTTGGGGGATTTCAGTGGTGAAGGCGTGGGGCGCACCGCAACGCGAACAGCGGGGCGCATGCAGGCTGCCGTGCAGATGGGTGACATGCGGGCTGCCCGCGCGCTCATGCAGATCGTCCACGTTCTGCGTGATGACGGCCAGATCGGGGACATGGCGCGAAAGCGCCGCGATGGCGTGGTGCGCGGCGTTGGGTGAGGCACGCAGGACCTGCGCGCGGCGCCATTCGTACCACCCCCACACGATGTCGGGATGTTCCCGAAAGGCTTCGGGCGTGGCGAGCGCCTTCGCGTCAAAGCGGGACCAGAGCCCGGTCAATGCATCGCGGAACGTGGCGATGCCGCTCTCGGCGGACACCCCGGCGCCGGTGAAGACGACGACGCGGCGCGCCTCGCGCAGCGCCTGCGCCAACGCGGGCGGAATATCGTGATGCGTGTTTTTCATTTCCAACCTTGCAGACAGTTCGATACGCTGCACGCGCCGGCACGGGCCTGTCAAGCGCGGCGCCGCGCACGCCGCAGGCCGCGGTCAGCGCGACGCGCGTGCGTGCTCGTCCCGAATCGTGGATACTGCTTTTTCAATCTGGGATTTCATTCCGCCTTGGAGATCTGCAATGCCTGAAACCAATAGCGGCCTCGAACGGCTGCGCCGATTTATTGCCACCGCGACACGGCTGGCCACGCCACAGGCGCTGGCGCAGACTCCTGAGCTGGCGGCGGCATTCGCGGACCTGATCGGCCACGATGATTGGCTTCCCGAAGCCTGTACCGCGCCGCATCCGCAGTATTACCAGCAGTACCTGCTGCATTGCGATCCGCTGGAGCGCTTTTCGTTGGTGAGCTTCGTATGGGGACCCGGCCAGTTCACGCCCGTGCACGATCACGAGGTCTGGGGCTACGTGGGCATGTTGCGCGGTGCTGAGGTCAATCAGCGATTCACGCGCGGCGCGGACGGTCGCTTGGCGCCGGCAGGCGAGGCCACGACGCTTCGGCCCGGCGACGTCGAACGCCTGTCGCCGGCCGAGGGCGACATCCACCGGGTTTCCAATGCCTACCCTGACCGGGTCTCCATCAGCGTGCATCTATACGGCGGCAATATCGGCGCCGTGTCGCGCCACGTGTACGACCCGGACACCGGCCAGGCCAAGCCCTTCGTGTCGGGCTATTCGTCGCCCACCCTGCCCAATCTGTGGGACCGGTCCGCCGCCGTCCGAGCCATGCTGGGTTAGGGGGCAGCCGCGTGGACACCACTGTTCCCGAGCCGTGTCTCGTGCTATGTTCCTGTCCTAAATATTAGGAAAAATCACGAATGGACAAGACGCTGCTCAAAGGACTGATGGTGCTTGAAGCGGTGACCGATGTGGACAATCCGCCGCGCACCATCGATGCGTTGGCGGCTCGCGTGGGCCTGACCCGCAGCAATACGCATCGCACCCTTCAGACGCTGATACACGCGGGCTACGTCATCAAGGACGAAGACGGCGGCGGTTATCGCGGCGCGGTGCGCCTGTTCGAACTGGCGGCGCGGCAGCTTGCGCAACTGGACGTGCGCAAGCTTGCCGCGCCCTACATGCGCACGCTGGCGGACCAGACCGGCGAAACCGTGCACCTGTCGGTGCTGGATGGCTTCGACGTGGTGTACGTGGACAAGATCGACAGCCCGCAGCCCATTCGCGCGTATTCCATGGTGGGCGGCCGCGCGCCGGCGTATGCGGTGGCGACCGGCAAGGCGCTCCTGGCCTACCAGGTCGAAGGCTACGTTGAGCGCTACGCCGACCAGATGGCGCGGCACACGCCTTCCACCATCGTGTCCATGCCGCTCTTGAAAGACGAATTGCGCAAGATCTCGCGCGCCGGCTATGCCGTCAACCGGGGCGAGTGGCGTGAAGGCGTGGGCGGGCTGGCCGTGACCGTGTTCAACAGCCTGGACCAACCCGTTGCCGCGGTCGGCATCTCCGGTCCGCTGGACCGCCTGAGCGCGGCTAGGATGAAGCAGCTTGCGCCGGATGTGGCGGCCTGTGCGCAGTCCATCTCTCAGGGCATGGGCTATCGCCGCGGATTTCTGGATCAGTGACGGCTACGGCGCGCAGGGCGGCCGCGACCCGCTCGGCCTGATCCCGCGCCAGCCGGGCGTTTACGTCCATGGACGTGGTCCAGAAGTAGGTGCCTCCCGCAAGGCTGCCCAGCACTGAGACACCCGCCACGATGTGGCCGCCCGCATTTTTCAAACATCCCGTGTCGTAGTCCAACGCCAATCCGCCGTGGGTGTCGGCTCGCGCATGGCCGTCGCGCAGCAGGCTGGAGACGAGCGGATCGTCCGTGCGCTGCGCATCCACCGAGAAACTCGTGGCGTTGATCAGATGGCGGCTCAGGTGTTCAACCTCGCCGTCCGCTGTGCGCAGCCGCGTGCGGAACTGCCCGGAGGCGGGATCATGATCGCAGCCGGCAAAGCCGGCGGCAACGCGGAGCTGATTTGTGCCGAATAGCGCCTGCAGTTTCAGGGCATTGCGCATCGGGAAGGTCGCGCGCCGCGCCATCCATCGTGACCGCCATTGCGACTGGAAGCGGCGCCGTTCGTCATCCGGCAGCAGATGCCAGATGCGGTCCACCGCCGCGTTGGTGGCTGCGGCGACCGCCTGCCATGGACGGGGCGCGGCGGACGAACGGCGGATTTCGTCTTCCAGCGCGGACCGCGCGTCGCCTTCTGCGCCGAGCACGTCGTCGTCGTCCAGCGAACCCTGCAGCGCCATCACCTCGTCCCGCAGTGCCTGCCAGACGACGTCCAGCGTCAACGCGCCGCCGTGCCGGGCGGCAAGCTGCAGGGCGCCGTCGC
>DALZRX010000220.1:0-6874 GCA_032015805.1 Achromobacter sp. | reverse complement strand
TCGCCAACGGCATCGCCTTCGGCTTCATCAGCTACGTGGTGCTCAAGACCGCCACCGGCAAGATGCGGGACGTGCACCCGGCCACGTGGCTCGTTGCCGTGCTGTTCGTGATCCGCTACGCGTTCTTCCCCGAATAGACGCGCTGCATGACATTCATGAAAGCCGCCGCGGGCCCTGCCCGCGGCGGCTTTTTTCATTTCGCGGCGGTCCAGACGGCCAGTTCGTAGCCGTCCGGGTCCGTGAAATGGAAGCGGCTGCCGCCCGGGAAGGTGAACTCGTCGCGGCTGATGCGCCCGCCAGCGGCAGTGATGCGTTGCCGGATCGCGGCAAGATCGTCGCCGTACAGGATCACCAGCGGGCCACCCGGGCGCACCGCTTCGCCCGTGGTGAAGCCGCCCGTCAGGCGGCCATCCGAGAACTCGCAATAGGTGGGACCGTAATCCGTGAAGGTCCATCCGAAGACGTCGCCGTAGAACCGCTTGCTGCGCGCGATGTCCGCGACGTTGAACTCGATGTTGTCGATCTGGTTGTTGGTGCCTGTGGCGCCCATGCGCGTCTCCCGTTTGGCCGATGAAGAACGCGCGTGAAACGTCGCGTTCGTCGTGTTTGCTATTGTAGGGATCGGAAAATTCAATCAACCCGGCCAAGGGCATGGTTGCTGGCTGGCCCGGTTGAATTCGCCGATACACTCCCCATGTAGATCAGCATATGGAGTACATTTTGCGCCTTTCCCGTTTCATTTCCGCGCGGCCCGTCTGTCCATTTGCCGCGGAGGCGCACGCATGAGCGCCCTGGCCAACATCCCCTTTTCCGTGCTTGACCTGGCCCCGATTGTGCAGGGGCGCGACGCCGCGGACGCCTTCCGCAATACGGTCGCGCTGGCGCAGCATGTCGAGCAGCTTGGCTACAACCGCTTCTGGCTGGCAGAACACCACAACATCAACGGCGTGGCCAGCAGCGCCACGGCCGTGCTGATCGGACACGTGGCCGGCCACACCCGCACGCTGCGCGTCGGCTCGGGCGGCATCATGTTGCCCAACCACGCGCCGCTGGTCATCGCCGAACAGTTCGGCACACTTGAGACCCTGTATCCCGGCCGGATCGATCTGGGCCTGGGCCGCGCGCCCGGCAGCGACGGCGCCACGCAGCAAGCGCTGCGCCGCAGTCCGCGCAGCGGCCTGGAGTTTCCGGCCCTGGTCGAAGAACTTCGGGCCTTTCTTGCGCCTTCGCGCCCCGGCCAGCCCGTACGCGCCATTCCCGGCGAAGGCCTGGACATCCCGATCTGGCTGCTGGGCTCCAGCGACTTCAGCGCCCGCATGGCGGCTGAACTCGGCCTGCCCTTCTCGTTCGCGGGACACTTTTCGCCCGAAGGCATGGCCGCAATGCGCTTGTACCGTCACTTGTTCAAGCCGTCCAAGACGCTGTCGCGCCCTTACTCGATGATCGGCGTGCCGGTCATTGCAGCGGAAACCGATGAAGCGGCCCGCTTCCATTCGACCACGCAGCAACTGAAGTTCCTGTCGCTCGTGCGTGGCCATCGTCTGCAATTGCAGCCGCCGGTCGAGAGCATGGACGGCGTGTGGAACGAATGGGAGCGCGAGGCGGTCAATCAGAGACTGGGGGCTGCGATCGTGGGCGGCCCGGACACCGTCAAGCGCGAACTCGAGGCCCTGGTCGCCGAAACGCAGGCCGACGAGGTGATGATCGTGTCCGACTTCTACGACCTCGCGGACCGCCTGCGCTCGTTCGAGATCGTCGCATCGTTGAAAAACGGCGCGGGCGTCTCCACGAAAACCGCGGCCTGAGGGCCGCAATCTGCGCTTTCCACGGCGCCAACCATTGCGACGCAGCCTGCACCGGTTCTACTATTGCTGAACAAGCACCTGGCAACCACGCGTCGCCGCAATACATCCGGGACGGAAACCCGGAGTTTTTAGCCACTGCTTTTCGCCGCCCGCGCGGTAAGGATTCCAAATGAGTATTGTTGAACTCACCAAAGACAGCTTCCAGGAAGCCATCACGCCCGACGGCACCCTCATCGTTGACTTCTGGGCGCCCTGGTGCGGCCCGTGCCGCGGGTTTGCGCCCGTCTTCGAGCAGGCCGCCACCGAGCATCCGGACGTCACGTTCGCCAAGGTGAATACCGACGTGGAGCAGGAACTGGCCGGCGCGCTGGGCATTCGCTCGATCCCCACGCTGATGGTCTTCCGCGAAAAGGTCCTGCTGTTTTCGCAACCGGGCGCCTTGTCCGGCGGACAGCTCAATGAGCTGCTGGCCAAGATCAAGGAAGTGGACATGGAGAAAGTCCACCAGGAAATCGCCGCGGCGCAAGACAGCCAGGACGCATAAACAACAAGGGGCCCTCGTCGGGCCCCTTCCTTTTGCACCGGGACAGTTTTTTCAATGTCGCCTGCGTTTGCGGGCGGCATGCCCGCGCCCCGCCGGCCGCGGCCTGGCTAGGTGACCACTTCCCAGGCAGACCGGCCACGCGTGATGTTCGCCACCGTGACCTCCAATTCAGGCAAGGCGGCGCGCGGCACGGCAAACATGAGCGTGACGCCGTCGGCGGTGTAGTCTTCCTGCTGGATCGCTGCGCCCGCCTGCGCAAGCCGCGATTTCAACAGCGCCATTTCCCCAAAGCCGCAGGTGCAGCGCACGGTCGCCAGGTCGACGATTTCCGTGCGCTCGCCCAAGCGCAGGCAATTGGCCGCGCAGCCGCCGTAGGCCCGCACCAGTCCGCCCGCACCCAGCTTGATCCCCCCGTACCAACGCACCACCAGCACGGCCACCCGGTCCATGTCCTGGCCCTCGATGGCTTGCAGGATTGGTCTGCCGGCCGTGCCGCCCGGCTCGCCATCGTCGTTGAAGCGGTACTCCTGCCCGATGCGATATGCCCAGCAGTTATGCGTGGCCTCGGGGTCGCTGTGATCGGCAAAGAAGCGCATGGCGTCGTCGATGGTGGCGACCGGCGCGGCGTACGCGGCGAAGCGGCTTTTCTTGATGTCTTCCTGATAGGTGCAGGGAGCGGTCAACGTATGCGTCATGCCCGGCATTGTAAGTGGCGGATTGGCCGCCGACGCTGAACGCGCCGTGCGTCCGGACTGCGCGCTATCCGTGGCAGTCGGGCACTTCCTGGTCCAGATACACGTCGAAGGCGACGTCGCGCGCCCACTTCGAGGTCATGGCCTTCCACGCGCCGGCGCGGTCCCAGGCTCGCATTTCCTGTCCAAGCCAGGCTCGCGAGGCGGCATCTTGCGAAACCAGCAGCCACACACGCTCGTGGCGTGCGCCATCCGCGGCCAGCGTCGAAGAGAACTTCTTCCATTCCGGGAAGCGCATCAAGGGTTCCCACACGGCGTCGTCGACCAAGCCAATGTCGCATTCGCCCTCGCGCACCGCGACGAGCGCGTCGGAGGGCACGCGATAGGTCTTGACGGTCGCGCCCCAGCCCTGCGCCAGCGCTTGCGCCTGCGTGGCGGCTTCGGCCATGCACACGCTGCGGCCTTGCACGTCAGCCGGCTTGCGCAGACGGGTGTCGGTGCGAATCACGGCCTTCGGGCGCACCGCATAGCCGGTGGCTTGCGCCGCGACGGTTGGCGGCTGCCCGTCGGCACGGTCGGCCAGCACCAGATCCACCTCGCCCGCGGAGAGTGCGCGGGCGGCCTCGCCGGCCGGCAACTGCACCAGCCGCACCGGCAAATTCAAGCTCGCGCCCAGCCGTTCGGTGATGGCCGCATCCAGGCCTTCGGGCGTCCGGATCTTGGCGCCCGCTGCGGGCGGCGGTGCAAGATACGGCACACCCACAACCAGTTCGCCGCGCGCCCGGGCCGCAGGAAACGTCTCGGGCTGCGCCAGCGCGAAGCCCGCGAGCAGCAGGCCCGCGGCAAGAACGATGGGACGCATCCTGGACATCATGACGTTGCTTCGCGACCTCAGACGTACTGATAGCGCAACAGGCGGTGCTTGAGGTTTTCAAGCACGAATTGATCGATCAACGCGGCCAGCACGGCGATCACCAGGATATTGGTCATGACGCCTGTCATGTCGGCGATTTCGCCGGAATACGCCAGGGACCGGCCCAGGCCCTTGCCGAAGCCGATCAGCATTTCGGCCGAGATCAACGCGCGCCACGCGTTGCCGAAGGCAAGCTGTGCGCCGGTGATGAGTTCGGGCATGACCGCTGGCAGATACACCCGCTTGATCAGCCCCCAGCGCGTCGCGCCCATGACGCGCGCCGCCGACACGTGCACACGCTGCACGGATTCGGTGGCGTTCATCACGCTGAGCGCGGCCGGAAAGAATGCCGACAGCGCGACGACCACGATGATGGGCGTGTTGCCGAACCCCATCACGATGAGAAAGAGCGGCACCCAGGCGATGGACGGAATCGACTGCAGGATGACGATGGCGCTGCGCAGGACCTCACGAAAGAAGAACAGCACGGCGGCCACGAGGCCGAATCCGACCCCGGCGGCCAGCGCCAGCCCGTAACCCGCGCCCAGCCGCCCCAGCGTGCCCAGGAGGCTCTGGTGGAACGACTGCTTGCCCAGGTCTTCGAACAGCCGCTCCACCACGGCGGGCACGCCCGGCATCAGGAAGTCGGGTAGCGCGAAGGCCGCCAGTTGCCAGAGCGCCAGGATGAACAGGACACCCAAAACGCCCGCAAGGTGCTTGCGGGCGCCGGTCACACGAGTAGATGCGCTCAAAGCTTGCGAGCCTCTTGCCAGGACAGGTCGACGATGCTGGAGACGTCGTACGGCTTGCCGTCGCGCGTCTTGAGCGAACCCTGGGCCTGCAGGATGTCAGCGATCTCCTGCATGCGGGCCGTGTCCTTTTCCGTCAGTTTGGGCGTGAACACCTGCGTGCTGATTGCTTCGGTGATGACCGTTTCGCGCGGCAGTTCGCCGCGGCTCAGCGTCTTGAGCGTCGGCTCGGCGATGAAGTAGGACGCGATCAACTTGGAAGCCTGCTCAGGTTCCTTCTGCAGCAACGTGATGGCCTGGTTCTGCGCGTCCAGCGCCTTCCAGACGTCGTCCTTGCGCTTGGCGAGCGTCTCGCCCGAGGTGATGACGACCATGCACGGGAACGGCCAAGCCTGGCCCACTTCGTAGATCTGCTTGACCGGCGCGACCAGTTGGGCGATGCGGTCATAGGGCTCGAACAGGAAGGCTGCGTCCACGCGCTTGCCCACCAGTGACTGAACCGCCACCGCCGGGCTCACGCCCATGACGTTGACGTCGTCAGCGGACAGGTTGCCCTGCTTGAGCACGACGCCCTTCAGAACCACGTCCGCGGTGCTGCCTTCGGCCTGCGAGGCCAGCGTCTTGCCCTTCAGGCCGGCGATGTCCTTGATGCCGGAATCGTCACGCACGATCAGCGAGTGATAGCCCTGTTGCGCGCCGCCCACCACCTTGAGGTCGGCGCCCTTGGAGGCCCAGGCAACCGCGTTGGTGAAGCCCAGCACGCCGATGTCGAGCTGGCCGCCGACGATGGCCTTGATGAGATCGGTGCCCGACTTGAATTCGATGAGTTCCGAGTCCAGGCCGGCCTTTTTGTAGTAGCCGCCCTCTTGCGCGACGATGGCTTGCGCATCGTCCATCACGCGCAGATAACCTACGCGGAACTTTTCGGCAGCCATCGCGGGGGCAGCCGCCAGCAGCGCCGCGGCCAGCGGCAGGGACAGCCATTGCTTCAATTTCATCAGGAGCTCCAGGAATTTCGATGTGCGGCGGCGCCCAGGCGCGGCCACTGGGTATTCGGGAAAGGGGTCAGGCGGCCAGCGCCATGTCCGAGTGCGCATCCGAGCCGTCGACCCCGATGCCAAGCAGGCGCAGGATCTCGCGCTTTTCTGCGGCCAGGTCGGACAGGTCGTGCGTCTTGGCACGGTGGGCGAGATTGAATTCGCGCAGCACGCGAGCGGGACGCGGGCTGAAGACGACGATTCGGTCGGCCAGGAACAGCGCCTCGTCGACGTCGTGGGTCACCAGCAGCACCGTCGGCTTTTCCTGCGCGATGAGCTGGCGGAGCACGTCCTGCAGGCTCAGGCGCGTCAGCGCGTCCAGCGCGCCGAAGGGTTCGTCCATCAGCATGGTTTGCGGCTGGGCGATGAACGCGCGGGCCAGCGCGGCGCGCTGGCGCATGCCGCCCGACACCTGATGGGGATAGTAGTGTTCAAAGCCACCCAGGCTGACGCGCGCCAGCCACTCGCGCGCGGCTTCGCGGGCGCGCTTCTTGGGCGTGTTCTGGAATTCCAGCGCCAAGGCCACGTTGTCTTCCAGCGTCAGCCAAGGATAGAGGGCGTGTTCCTGAAAAACGAGCGTGCGGCTGGGATGGGGACCGGTGACCTTGTTGCCGTCGGCAAGCACATTGCCCTCTGTGGGCATTTCGAGCCCTGCGGCCAGATGCAGCAAGGTGGACTTGCCGCAACCGGAAGGGCCGACCAGCGCGACCAGCTCGCCGGTCTTGAATTCACTGGTGAAGCCGTCGACGACAGGCAGGTCGCCGAAGTGCTTGTGGACGTGGTCGAAAGTCAGGTTCATGGATCGAATCGTCAGCGCGCTTGAAAACGAGCCTCAAATCTAACAATTCGTTATATGAATCCAAACAATCAATATCGAATGTCTTTACTTCTTTTCGTAATATCGATCAGGCCGTTTGGACTGCCGCCTGCTGCCGGGTGGCCGCCCGCTGCAATCCGAATGCAATGACCAGGCCCATCGTTACCGAAAGCGATGCGGCCAGGAAGATCGCGGGATAGCCGAAGCCGCTGGAAATGTAGCCGGCGATCGGACCCGTGATTCCCAGCGCCAGGTCCAGGAAGGCCGAATAGGCGCCCAGCGCGGCGCCGCGGCTGCCGGCCGGCACGCGCGCCACG
>DALZRX010000219.1:0-6876 GCA_032015805.1 Achromobacter sp. | reverse complement strand
CGCGGGCTCGGCCCGCGTGCGCACCGCGGCCAGGTCGGAGCCCGCGCCCGGCTCCGAATACCCCTGGCACCACACCTCGCGATTCGACAGGATGCCGGGCAGAAAGCGCAGCTTCTGCGCCTCGGTGCCGAAATGCAGCACGGTTGGCGCCAGGATGCCGTGCCCGATCAGGTTCACGCCCAGCGGCGCGCCGCAGCGCGCGTGCTCTTCGTGAAAGACCGCCTGGCGCGACAGGGGCAGCGCCTTGCCGCCGTAGGCCGTGGGCCACCCCAGCCCCGACCAGCCGTTGGCGCACAACGTGTCTTCCCAGGCGCGACGATAGTCCAGGCAGCGCGGATTGGCGCCGCCGGGCCAGGACCGGACGAAGTCGGCATAAGCATCCTCAAGCCAGTGGCGCAGGTCCCGCCGGAACGCTTCGTCCTCCTGCGCCGCGGTCTCCGCAACGGCGGTTTCCAGCATCGTCATCCCCTCACTCCAGCCGGATGTTCGAATCGCGCGCCACCTTGGCCCACGTCGCCACGTCCTGCCGGATGAACGCGCCGAAGGCCTTGGGATCGCTGCCGATGATATCCAGCCCCAGGCCCACGAACTGCGCCTTCACCTCCGGCTGCTGCAGGATCTGCGCGAGGTTCTGGTAGAGCTTGTCGATCACCGGCTGCGGCGTGCGCGCGGGGGCCACGAGGCCCAGCCACGGCATGGCGGAATAGCCTGGCAGGCCGGACGCGTCGACGGTAGGTAGATCGGGCACCGAGGCCGAAGGCTTGGTGGTCGTAACCGCCAGCGCGCGCAGCTTGCCGTCCTTGACGAAAGGTCCGGACGAGGCCCAGGCGTCAAACATCACCTGCAGGCGCCCCGCCACCAGGTCGTTCAGCGCCGGCGCGCTGCCCTTGTAGGGGATGTGCGCCATCTGCACGCCAGCCATGCTGTTGAAGAGTTCGGCCTCCAGATGGGTGGAACTGCCCGTGCCGACCGAGCCGTAGCTGACCTTGCCCGGGTTGGCCTTCAGGTAGGCGATCAACTCGCCCACGTTCTTGGCCGGCACCGACGGATGCACGCCCAGCACATGCACGACCGAGGCGACTTGCGTGATCGGCGCAAAGTCCTTGATGGGGTCGTAGTTGGTCTTTGTGTAGATGCTGGGCGCGATGCCCAGCGAGGACGCGGCCATCAGCAGGGTATAGCCGTCGGGCTCGGCGCGCGCAACGTAGTCGGACGCGATCATGGTGCCGCCGCCTGGCTTGTTCTCCACGATGACCGGCTGCCCCAGCCTGCCGCTCAGTTTTTCCGCCAGCAGGCGGCTCATGATGTCGGTCGCGCCGCCCGGCGAGAACGGCACCACGATGCGCACGGGGCGGCTGGGATAGTTGTCCTGGGCGTAAGCGGCGCCCGTGGCGCCGATGCAGGCCAGTGCGACGCCGGCCAATATTCTCTTGATCATGCTTGTCTCCTCCTGGGGGGTGCGCGGTCGCGCTACGGGGTTGCGGGCAGGATCAGCGCGTCCAGCACGGCAACGCCCTGTCCTGCCTCTTTGATCAGCAAGGGATTCACTTCTATCTGCGACACCGCTGCGGGCGCGGCAAGCAAGGCGTTGCCCACGGCCACGATGCTCCTGCACGCCGCCGCCAGATCGCCCCGGGGCTTGCCCCGGAAGCCGTCCAGCAGCGCAAACGCCTTGAGCTCGCTCAGCATCTGCAAGGCGATGTCCTCGTCCACCGGCAGGAGCCGGTGGCTAATGTCCTGATAGATCTCGGTCAGCACGCCGCCCAGGCCCACCGTCAGCACGGGGCCGAAGACGGGATCACGCGTGGCGCCGACGATGATCTCGGCGACGCCGCGCTCCATCTTCTGGACCATCACGCCGTCGATGCGCGCATCGGGCTGCGCGCGCGCCGCCGCCTGCGTCACGCCTTCGTATGCCGCGCGGACCGACGCGTCGTCCGCGAGGTTCAGCGCCACGCCGCCTGCTTCGGTCTTGTGGGCGATGTCGGGGCTCAGGATCTTCAGGGCAACGGGATAGCCGATCCGGCGCGCATCGCGCACGGCATCGTCCGCGCTGCGTGCCACGTTGACCGTGGCCTGGGACAATCCAAAAGCGGCCACGTAGGTGCGTGCGTCGGCTTCGTTGCACGGCAAGGCCGGCGCGGATGCGGCCTGCAATGCGGGCGGGGCGGCCAGCCGCCGGGCGGCGCGCGCTTCGCACCACAGCAGGTACGGCGCCAGCGCTGCCACGGCCAGTCCGAGGTCCTCGAACACCGGCACCTGCGCCTCGCGCAGCGCCGCACGGCTTTGCGCCAGGCCCGTATCAATGGCGACGAACAGCCGCCGATGCTGCCGCGACGCTTCGGCCAGGGCATCGGCCATGCGATCCAGCATGTAGCCGGGCGCGTACACGACCACCGCGTCGATGGCGTCCGATGTGCCCAGCGCCTGCAGCACCGTGCGCACGAAGGCGGGATCGTTGACCACATTGCCGGTCACGTCCACGGGATTGCCGACCATGCCGTAATCGGGGATGCCGCCGCGCAGCACCTCCTGCAACTCGGGTGGCAGGTCCGGCAGATCAAGCCCGGCGCCGATGAACTTGTCGGCCAGGATGGCGCCGAGCGCGCCCGACATCGTCAACACCGCCACGCGCTTGCCGGCCGTGCGATGACGCAGCGTCGCCAGACTGGCCAGGTGCGCCATCTGCGCGAAATCGGTGGCCTCGATGACGTTCAACTGGCGAAACGCCGCCGCGTACACCCGACGGTCGCCGGCCAGCGCCGACGTGTGCGACTGCACCGCCTGCGCTCCCTTGTCGGTCGCCCCGGCCTTCAAGGCAATCAGCAGCTTGCCCTGGCGTTCCAGTTCTTGGCAGGCGCGCACGAAGCGCTCGCCATCGCGCAACTGTTCGATGTAGCCGAGCACGATCTCCGTCTGCGGATCCGCCGCCAGGTACTCCAGGTACTGCGAAAAATCCAGGCACGCCTCGTTGCCCGTGTTGATGAAATGCGAGAACGGCAGCCCCAGCCGGCGCGCGATCGCGTACACCGCGGCGCAGACGTTGCCGCTCTGCGTGAGCAGGCTGACCGAGCCCGGGCCGTCCTGCGCCGGGGCGGTCTTGAAGACCGACGCAAAGGCGGTATGCGCCTGCGTGTTCAGGTTCGCGAACCCCATGCAGTTCGGGCCGGCCACCGCCATGCCGCTTTCCGCCACGAAGGCCTCCAGCTCATCCTGCAGGCGGGCGCCCTCGCCGCCCGCCTCGGCAAAGCCCGCGGCATAGACGATGGCCGCGCGGATGCCTTTGGCATGGCAGCGGCGCAGCATGGGCGTCACCTCTACCGCGCCGATGGCCAGCACGGCCAGGTCCACGGGTTCGGGCACGGTTTCAATGTCGGGCCAGCAGCGCAGGCCGAACACCTCCTGGTACTTCGGGTTGACCGGATAGATGCCGCCTTGAAAGCCGAAGCGCGTCAGCAGTTCCAGCGGCATGCCGCCGATGCGGCCCGGATTGGCGCTGGCGCCGATCATGGCGATCGAGCGCGGGTTCAGCAATGGATCGAGGCGCGCCGTCATGCCGCGTCGCCCTTCGTACCGTTGGGTGTGCCGGCCGCAGAAGACGCCGCGCCCGACGCGCGCGGGGGCATGTCCTTGTTGCGCTGGATGGCCTGGGCCAGGCCGCGCTCCCGCACCGCCTGGAATTCCTCGCTCAGGTGCGACAACTGATGCGTGTCGAAGTGCGCCGACAGCGCCGTGCGGAAACCCTGCGCGTCGGCCGTGCGGTTGAGCGACCGCTTGATCAGCCGCAGCCCGAACGGCGGCGCCTGCGCGATGCGCTGCGCCAGCGCCAGCGTGGCGCCTTCCAGTTCCGATTCGGGCACGACCCGGTTCACCATGCCGATGCGCAACGCCTCTTGCGCGTCGACCTTTTCGCCCGTGTAGAGCATTTCCTTGGCCTTGCGCAGTCCCATCACCCATGGATGGATCAGGACCTCGGTGGCGGCGGCGGCCAGGGTATGCCCCACCGGGTCCGAGAAGTACGCCGTGTCAGAGCACACCACCAGGTCGCACATGTTGGCGATCATGAAGCCGCCTGCCACGCAGGCGCCCTGCACCTGCGCCACGACGGGCTTGGGAAAATCCCAGATGCGCAGGCAATAGCCGTAATAGCGCCGGGACTCGTATTCCCACCTTTCCTCGACCGTGAAGTCGGCGCGCTTGGCCTGGGCCTCCTTCAGGTCGTGCCCGGCCGAGAAATGCGCGCCCCGGCCGGCCAGGATCACCACCCGCACGGCGTCGTCCTGCTCGGCACGCGCCAGGGCGTCGTCCAGTTCATCCAGCATCTGCTGGCTCTGCGCGTTGCGCGCGGATTCGCGGGCCAGGCTGATGCGGTATACCGCGTCGAGCCGTTCGACGGCCAGGGTGGCGTATTCCATGGTCTCCTCGTCCTTGT
This sequence comes from Achromobacter sp., assembly GCA_032015805.1. Taxonomy (GTDB): domain Bacteria; phylum Pseudomonadota; class Gammaproteobacteria; order Burkholderiales; family Burkholderiaceae_B; genus Achromobacter. Next base: position 2,444 of record DALZRX010000219.1, on the reverse strand, counting down.
CATGCCGCCCCGTCGGATGCGGGGCGATCTCCATGCATTGAATTAACGCACCGCAAATCCTAAAATACAAAATATTCGAATCAACTTTCCCACAATATGATCAACACAGGTTCCACCGGCGGGACGCAAAGCATGCGCCGCGCCCTCGGCCTGCTGCGTGTGCTGGCGCAGCATCAGGAAGACGGCATCGATCTGCAAGGCGTCATGGCCGCGACCGGGCTGGAACGCTCCACCGCGCACCGCCTGCTCAGTTGCCTGCTGGAAGAGCAGTTCGCGGAACGCGACCGCGCCACCCGTCGTTATCGGCTGGGCGTGGATTCCATGCAACTGGGGTTTGCCGCCTTGCGGCGCACGCCCTTGCTGGATGCGTTGCGTCCCTTCGCCCAGAAGCTCGCCCGCCTGTCGGGCGACACCGTCTTTCTGGTGATCCGTCAGGGTGATTACGCCCTGTGCCTGCTGCGCGAGGCCGGCTCGTTTCCCGTAAAGGTCTTCACGATCGACCAGGGAGAGCGGCGCCTTCTAGGCGTGGGTGCGGGCGGCCTGGCGCTGATGGCGGCGCTGCCCGACGACGAGATCGCCGCGCTGTACGCCCGGCATGCGGCCAGCTACGCGCAGATCCGCGTTTCAAGCACGGCATTGATGAAGGCGGTCAGGCAGACCCGCAACGCCGGTTACGCGGAAATCGTGGACACCATCACCCCGGGCGTGTCGGGCGTGGGCGTGGCGTTTCCGGTGTCCGAACTGACCTGGGTGGCGTTCAGTTTCGGCGCAATCAGCAGCCGGCTGGATGCGCCGCGGCGGGCGCAGATGGGCGCCTTGCTGCATGCCGAATGCCAGGCGTGGGCCAATGACTACCTGGGCCAGAACGCCCAATGAAAAACCCGCGAGGGTCCGGCGCTGCCGGACCCTCGCGGGTTTGTGCGAGCCGGACGGATCAGATCCGTTCGAAGATCGCAGCAATGCCCTGGCCGCCGCCGATGCACATGGTCACCAGCGCATAACGGCCGCCCACGCGCTGCAGTTCATGCAGGGCCTTGGTGGCGATGATGGCGCCCGTCGCACCGATGGGATGGCCCAGGCCGATGCCGCTGCCGTTCGGATTCACCTTGGCCGCGTCCAGCTTCAGTTCGCGCGATACCGCGCACGCCTGGGCGGCAAACGCCTCGTTGGCCTCGATGACGTCAAGCTGGTCGACCGTGAGACCGGCCCGCTTGAGCGCCGCCTGGGTGGCCGGCACTGGGCCGATGCCCATGATGTCCGGGTCCACCCCCGCATGCGCGTAGGCGACCAGGCGCGCCAACGGCTTGATGCCGCGTTTGGCCGCTACTGAGGCATTCATCAGCACCAGTGCGCCCGCGCCATCATTCAGTCCGGACGCATTGCCCGCCGTCACCGTGCCGTTTTCCTTCTGGAACACCGTCTTCAGGCTGGCCAGGCTGTCAGCCGTGACGTCGCGGCGCACGTGCTCGTCGGTATCGAACACGATCTCGCCTTTGCGCGACTTGATCTTCACGGGGACGATCTGATCGCGGAAGTGGCCCGCGTCGATCGCGGCGGCGGCGCGGCGATGCGATTCCGCGGCCAGGGCGTCCTGGTCCTGACGGTTGATGCCGAATTTGGCCGCCACGTTCTCGGCCGTGACGCCCATGTGCATCTTGCCGAACGGATCGGAAAGCGCGCCGGTCATCATGTCCAGCATGACGCTGTCGCCCATGCGCGCGCCCCAGCGCTGGGCCGGCGCGATGTAAGGCGCGCGGCTCATGCTTTCGGCGCCGGCGCCCACCGCAATCTCGGCGTCGCCCAGCATGATCGTCTGGGCGGCGGACACGATGGCCTGCAGCCCGGAGCCGCAAAGCCGGTTGACGTTGAAGGCGGGCGTTTCCTTGGAAATGCCGGCATTCATCGCGGCCACGCGCGACAGGTACATGTCGCGCGGTTCGGTGTTGATGACGTGGCCGACGGCGACGTGGCCGACTTCGTCGCCGGAGACCCCTGCGCGTTCCAGCGCGGCCTTGATGACGGTTGCGCCCAGGTCGCAGGGCGGCACATCCTTGAGCGCGCCCCCGAAATCCCCGATGGCGGTACGGACGGCCGAAGCGACGATGACTTCATTCATGGTGTTTCCTCCTTGTAGTGCGTTTCGTGTCGTGCGGTGCGATCCATGAAGTGCGTTCCATCATACTGCCCGACCGCCGCGCCGGTCTCATCCTTGCGGCTTGCGCGCGGCGCGCCGGGCGACGAACTGCCCTACCGCGTCGGCATGCGCCTGGGTCTTGTGCGCCAGCGCCTGATAGGCCGCCGACAGCTCCAGCAGCGTGTCCAACCGCACGTGCTGGCTTTCGCGGAGCAGGCGCTTGGTCAGCCGTACCGCGTCCGGCGAATTGCCGGCCATGCGGCCAGCCAACGCATGGGCCGCCGGCAGCAGTTCAGCGGCGGGCACGACG
>DALZRX010000218.1:0-6879 GCA_032015805.1 Achromobacter sp. | reverse complement strand
GTCGGCAAGGCGCGGCGCCTGCACCCACCAGCGGAGCAAGGCGGGCGCCAGCGTGACGGCGGGTGGCGCAATCAGCGCCGGATGCACGCTCAGTCCGTACGGACATTCCTGACCGGCCCCAATGTGCTCGGAAGGATCATGGTGCCCATGATGCCCATGCGACGCATCGGCATGCGCGTGCGGGCCCGCCAGGCCGGGCATGCCGGGAAAAACGCCCCCGCCCGCGGCACAGAAGCCCAGCGCCAATCTCCCCTGCTTCAGCGCCTGCACGTCCGGCATGTACCCGACAGGCACGAACGCCCGGGCCGCCAGCAGAACCAGCAGCAACAGCCGCGCAAAAGTGACGGCGCAGGCTGGGCGTAGAAGCGGACAGGACGATCGGGCGTGCATGCAGGGATTCCGGGCGACAGCCGATTCCGCCGCCGATCCGGCATTTTAAACACCGCATTGCCGACCTTGTCGCCAGCGGGCCGGCAATTCACCGTCCGGACGCAACTAAGACAATTGAGAACTATTATTGCTAGAATTCCGCCTGACGCTTCCCTTAAATGGGATCCGACCCACTCCTTCGTTCACCGGACAGCTTTTGAATGGCCAAGCCATCGCGCTCCAAATTATGGTTTCTCGTCCACAGTTGGCTGGCCTTGCCAATCTGGATTTTCCTTTTCTTCATCTGCGCGACCGGAACCATCGCCGTCATCAGCCAGGAAATCGTCTGGCTCATCAACCCCGCCGTTCGCGCTCAGGCGCCCGATGCGGATACGCCGCGCATGGGTTATCAGGCCTTGATGGACTCGATCGCCAAACAGGAGCCCGAAGCCTCGGTGCAGCGCCTGTCCTGGCCTGAGGAATCCCAGTTCGCCCTGACGGCCGCCGTGGGCTATCCGGGCGCGCGCTTCACCTCGATCTACGTCAATCCCTATACCGGCGACGTGCAAGGCCCGGCCTTGAACTTCGACCTGCGCCAGTTCATGCGGGCGCTGCACGGCTGGCTGCTGATCCCATTCAGCAATGGCTATAGCTGGGGCTGGTACCTGGTGTCCCTGCTGTCGCTGCCGATGCTGGCCTCGCTGATCACCGGGCTGGTCGTCTACAAGCGGTTCTGGCGCGCCTATTTCCAGAAGCCGCGCCTGCGCGTCGGCCAAGGGTCCCGCATCTTCTGGGGCGATTTCCACCGCCTGTCCGGCCTGTGGTCGGTCTGGTTCATCCTGCTGATCTCGGTGAGCGCGATCTGGTTCCTGGTGCAGGCGGTGCTGGCCGATACGGCCACCACCATCTCCACACAGGGCGTGCCCGCCGTCGTGGCGCGCGACCAGGTGCCGACCGTGGCCCCCGGCGAAACCGTCAAGCGCCTGCCGCTCGATCAGATCGTCGCTGTTGCCGAGCGCGAGCTTCCCGGCATGGAGACTCAGCACATTTTCTTCCCCGGCAACGCCTATGACCCGATCACGATTTCGGGCCGCGGCGCCTATCCGCTGATGTTCCAATACGCCAAGATCAACCCGTACAACGGCAGCGTCGAAGAAGTGCGCCGCCTGTCCGACCGCAACGGGCTGGAATTCTTCACCGAGTCCATGCGTCCGCTGCATACCGGTGATTTTGGCGGCTTCTGGCTGAAGGTGGTGTGGTTCGTGTTTGGCCTGCTCTTGACCATGATGTCGCTGAGTGGCCTGCTGATCTGGACCAAGCGCACCGCGCAGGCCACCGCCAAGGCCCTGCGCCCTGCCCGCGCAGACCGTTCCGCCGCTCGCGAGGTGACCGAATGAGCAAGACCGCCACCCTGGACGCCTCCGCGCCCAAACCCGGTTTCTGGCGCCGCTGGCGCTTCCATTTGAGCGCGCTGCTGCTCATTTTGCCGATCATCTATGTCCCGAAGTACTTCGACAACCTGGCGTTGTCGCGAGGCTTGATGGGACTGGGCCAGCGCTCCGCCGGCGACGTGCAGGTCGGCCCCTGGAAGCTGCAGTTTGCCGAATGGAAGGTCGAACCGCCCAAGTCCGACCCTGCCGGCATGGTCAAAACCTTCACCATGGCCCAGTGCGAAGGCTGCAAGGACCAGATCCGCGCGGTCTACGTGCGCGTGGGCAAACCGCGCAGCCTGCGCGCCGCAGGCTCTATCTTCTTTGGCAGCCCGCACCGGGCATTTGCCACCGTGCCGATTCCGCCACGCACCGCGCCGGACGCCGAACTCTGGATCACGGCCGAAGGCTGGGATGGCTCGGTGCACCAGGCTGCCTGGCCGCTTGCAACAGCCTCCCCCGCCACCGTCGAGTGGCTGAAGAAACAAGGAGCAAATCGATGAACGCAATTTTTGCGAACACCCTTCGCGCCGCCCTGCTGGGCGCGCTCTTGACTGCCAGCGGCGCCGCCCTGGCGCACAACCCCATGGCCGAATGCAAGGCCGAGGGCAAGGAACAGATCCAGTGCTCCGGCGGGTTTTCCGACGGCAGCGGCGCAGCCGGCGTCACCATGGACGTGATCTCCTACGACGAGCAGATTCTCGTGCCGGGCAAGCTGGATGGCGATTCCAAGATGACGTTCAAGCGGCCGAACGGCGAATTCTACGTGCTGTTTGATGCGGGTCCGGGCCACGTCGTCGAGATCGACCACGTCGACATCCAGTAAGCCCCCGGCAATTCGCAGCATGCACACACAAGTCATCCGACCCGCGGGCGCCGGACACGAGACGCTCGCGGTTCTCGGCGCCTGCCTGGTCATCGTCGCGGCCGCCGCCGGCTATATCGGCCTGCGCGAGGCGCCGCCGGAAAGCGCCCCGCTCGCCGCCACCCAGATCGATGCCCGGCGGGACCTGACGCCCGCCGAACAAGGCATCTACGCCGACCTGCGCGTCGCCTACGAGGAAATCGGCTTTGCGCTTGCTGCCGGTGAACCTCAGCCGTCCGTGGCAGACCTTGCCGAGCAAGGCCTTCCCCCCTTCGTCGCCGACAACAGCACCGCCGCTCGCGGCGGTCACGTCTGGCGCCTGCAGCCTCAGGCCGGCAAGGCGCTTTACGTGGGCCAGACGGCCGACGCCGCGCTGGCGGGATCTTTCCTGCTGCGCACTGAAGGCGCCGCCGCCAAGGACGGCCATGGCCACGATCACGGCACGCACGATCAGGCCGATGTCTGGCTGGCGCGCGATGCCGCCGCCCGCGTGCCCGATTCCGCCGACGACGCCGCCTTGGCTGCCGCCGGCTGGCGTCAGGTCGTGGCGCAGTTCGACGCCGGCGTGACCCGCCAGAACAAGCCCTGACCGGGCCCCTCCCCCTTCGTCTTCCGACACGAGCCTCCGGATCCATGTCTGCCTTTTCGTCTTTTTCCTTGCTCCTGCGCCGCTGTGCCGCGCCCATCGCCGCACTGGCGTTGCTGGCCGGCGGGCTGGCAGCGCCCGCCCACGCCGAGGAGGCCAAGCGCCTGAAGATCGGCGTGACGCTGCACCCCTATTACAGCTACGTCGCCAACATCGTCGGAGACAAGGCCGAGGTCGTGCCGCTGATTCCCGTCGGCTTCAATCCTCATGCCTATGAGCCGCGCGCCGAGGACATCAAGCGGATCGGAACGCTGGACGTTGTGGTGCTCAACGGCATTGGCCATGACGACTTCGCGGACCGCATGATTGCCGCCAGCGAAAAGCCCAAGATTCCCGTGATCGAAGCGAACGCACAGGTGCCGTTGCTGGCAGCGGTCGGCATGGCCGCCCGCGGCGGCGGCGATTCGGGCAAGGTCGTCAATCCGCACACCTTCCTGTCGATCACCGCGTCGATTGCCCAGATCAACACCATCGCCCGCGAACTCGGCCGCATCGATCCGGCCAACGCCCAGACCTACACCGCCAACGCGCGCGCCTATGGCCAGCGCCTGCGCAAACTGCGCGCGGACGCGCTGGGTCAGCTTGCCTCGGCGCCCAACGCCGATCTGCGCGTCGCCACCATTCATGGCGCCTACGATTACCTGCTGCGCGAATTCGGGCTGGAAGTCACCGCGGTGGTCGAACCGGCGCACGGCATCGAGCCCAGCCCCGCGCAGCTCAAGGGCACGATCGAGCAGTTGCGCGCGGCGGACGTCAAGGTGATTTTTTCGGAACTGAATTTCCCGTCCTCGTACGTGGAGACGATCCAGCGCGAGACCGGCGTGAAGCTGTACGCGCTGTCGCACATCTCTTATGGCGAATACAGTCCCGAGCAGTTCGAGAAGGAAATGAAGCAGAACCTGGCCACGGTGGTGCGCGCCATCGAAGAGGCCGGCGCGTGACCGGCCCCGTGACAGCCCATCCGGGCGGCGCATTGGGTCCCACACTGACCTTCGACCACATCTCGCTGACGCTGGGCCGCACCGACATCCTCACGGATGTCGCCTTTACCGTGGCGGCGGGCAGCGTTCATGCGCTGGTCGGCCCCAATGGCGGCGGCAAGAGTTCCCTGGTCAAGACGCTGCTGGGCCAGATGCCGCATCGCGGCAAGCTGAGCGTGGCGTGGCCCGGCGACCGGGCCGGCATCATCGGCTATGTCCCGCAGGCGCTGGAGTTTGATCGCGGCCTGCCCATGACCGTCAACGATTTCATGGCCGCGATGTGCCAGCGCAAACCCGCCTTCCTGGGTCTGTCGCGGGCGAAGTCGGCCGAGATTGCCAACGCGCTGGAGCGCGTGGGCATGCAGGACAAGCGCAACCGCCGCATGGGCGCCTTGTCGGGTGGCGAGCGCCAGCGCGTGCTGCTCGCTCAGGGGCTGGTGCCGAATCCGGCGATGGTGGTGCTGGACGAACCCATGTCGGCGCTCGACGAAGCTGGCGTGCGCGTGTTCGAGGAATTGCTGGACGGCTGGCGCGCGCAGCGCGTGACCGTGCTGTGGATCGAGCATGACCTGGAGGCGGTTGGCCGCCTGGCTGACCGCGTCACCGGCTTGAACCGCCAGGTGCTTTGCGACGGCCCGCCCGCACAGGTCCTGACGCCTGACCGGTTGCTGGCGCTCTTTTCGACTCGGCCGCGCGTGGGCAGCCTGCCGCAGGAGCGCGCCGCATGAACGCCATTTTCGACAATCTGCGCCAGCTCATCCAGAGCGGGGCCGAGTCCGGCGTGCTGCCCGGTTCGCTGGCCTACGGCTTCGTGGTCAACGCCCTGCTTGCGGGACTGATCATCGGGCCGGTGCTGGGCGGCCTTGGCACCCTGGTGGTGGTCAAGCGCTTCGCCTTCTTCTCCGAGGCCGTCGGCCACGCCGCGCTGACGGGCGTCGCGATCGGCATCCTGCTGGGCGAGCCCTACACCGGCCCATACGGCAGCCTGTTCAGTTATTGCCTCATCTTCGGCATCCTGCTCAACTTCCTGAGCAATCGCACGCGGCTCACGCCGGACACGCTGATCGGCGTGTTCCTGTCGGTGTCGCTGGCGTTGGGCGCGAGCCTGCTGCTGGTGCTGTCCGGCCGCATCAATATCCACATCCTGGAAAACGTGCTGTTCGGGTCGGTACTGACCGTCAACAGCAATGATCTGTCGGTCCTGACGTGCGTGGCCGTGCTGGCGTTGGCGTTGGCCCTGCCCAACTACAACCGGCTGATGCTGGCCAGCTTCAATCCGCAGTTGGCCGCGGTGCGCGGCGTGCCGGTCAAGGCCATGGACTACCTGTTCGTGATCCTGGTAACGCTCGTCACCGTGGCATCGGTCAAGGTGATCGGCGCCATCCTGGTCGGCGCGCTGCTGGTGATTCCGGCGGCGGCGGCACGGATGCTGGCGCAGTCGCTCAAGGGCTTTTTCACGATGTCGGTGCTGTTCGCGATGTTCAGCACGCTCGCGGGCATCATGCTGCCCATCGAGCTGGAACTGCCGGTGCCTTCCGGCGCGGCCATCATCCTGGTCGCGGGTGTCTTGTTTGCGATCTCGGCCCTGGCGCGCAGCCTGGTCCCCGGTCTGAAAGGAAATGCAGCATGAATCTGAAGTTTGGTCCCGTAACGCTGCGCCGCGCCGCGCTGGCGCTGGCGATGGCATCCGCACTGGGCGCTTCCATGACCGCACATGCGCAGGAGGCTGCCAAGTCCGGCCGCGCCGCGCGCGCCGCCCAGCCTGAAGCCGCATCCGCCGCGCCGGCGGCGGTTACCGTCCTGGCTGCCCACCCGGTCGTCTTTGCCCTGACCGACAGCCTGGCCAAAGGCAGCAGCATTCGGGTCGAACGGGCCGCGCCGGCCAATCTTCCGGCCACCCGCCTGACGTCCTATTTCAACGGCCGCGGCGGCGCAGCGCTGCAAAAGGCTGCGGCGTCGGCCGACGCCGCAGTGGGCCTGCGTTCAATCTGGCCCGACGATCCGCTGTATGCAAACGCCCGCCGCACCAACATCCGCATCGTCGAAATCGACGCGGCGCGACCGCTGGACGGTGCGCTCAACGGCATCGCGCTGCAAAGCGACACGCGGCCCGGCGGCCAGTTTGCTGCGTATCCGTGGCTCAGTATCGTCAACCTGGGCCGCATGGCAGACATCGTCGCCGCCGACCTGTCACGCTTGTCCCCGTCGGACGAGAAGCGCATTGGCGAGAACCTCGCGCACATCAAGCGTACGCTGGTTGAGTTGAATGCCAAGAGCCAGGCGGGCCTGGCGCAGGCCGAAAACGTGGCAGTCATCAGCTTGTCCGAACGCCTGCCCTACCTGATCACCGAGTTCAACCTGGACCTCATCGAAACCAACGCGCGCGACGACAAGGATTGGACGCCCGAGACGCTGGCGGCGCTGACCGCCAAGCTCAAGGACAACGGGGCCGCCGCCGCGCTACTGCATCGCGACCCGACGCCCGAACTGCGGCAGGCCATCGAAGCCGGCGGGGCCAAGGCGGTCGTGCTGGCCACCGACGGCGCGGATCCCGTAGCCGACCTCCAGACCAACGCGCAACTGCTGCTG
>DALZRX010000217.1:0-6882 GCA_032015805.1 Achromobacter sp. | reverse complement strand
CCGCCGAAAAGGTTCTGGCGGCAGGAAGGCAGGTGCTGCTGCTGGTCCCGGAAATCAATCTGACCCCGCAGCTCGAAGCCGCGCTGCGGGCGCGCCTGGAAGCCCTGGTCGGACCCGAGGGGCTGGCGGTGATGCATAGCGGCCTGTCCGACGGCGAGCGGCTGCAGGCATGGACCCGCGCCCAGCGCGGCCAGGCCCGCATGCTGCTGGGCACGCGCATGTCGATCTTTGCGCCGATGACGGAACTGGGGCTGATCGTGGTGGACGAGGAGCACGATGCGTCCTACAAGCAGCAGGACGGACTGCGTTATTCGGCGCGTGACCTCGCCGTGTGGCGCGCCCACGACCTGAACATTCCCGTCGTGCTGGGTTCGGCCACGCCGTCGCTGGAAACGTGGCAGCACGCCGAGCGCGGCCGTTATCTGCGCCTGACCCTGCCCGGCCGCGCGCGATCCAGCGAACTGCCCAAGATCGGCCTGGTGGACACGCGCCGCCTGCCGTTGAAACACGGGTTGTCGCCCCAGCTCATCGAGGCCATCGGCCAACGGCTCGAGCGCAAGGAGCAGTCGCTGATCTTTCTGAACCGGCGTGGCTACTCGCCGGTCCTGCACTGCCAGTCCTGCGCCTGGGTCAGCAATTGCCCGCGCTGCACCGCCTTTACCGTGCTGCATCGCACCGGCGGCCATGGCCATCGCCTGCAGTGCCACCATTGCGGCTATCAGGCCCCCGTGCCACGCGCCTGCCCGGAATGCGGCGACCAGGATCTGGCCCCGATGGGCCGCGGCACGCAACGCGTCGAAGAACACCTGGCCGAGTTCTTTCCGCAGGCCCGAATCCTGCGCATCGACGCGGACAGCACGCGCAAGAAGGGCAGTGCCGAAGCGCTTTTCGCTTCGGTGCACGCCGGCGAGGTCGACATCCTCGTGGGAACGCAGATGGTGGCCAAGGGCCACGACTTCGCGCGTCTGGGGCTGGTCGGCGTGCTGAATGCCGACTCCATGCTGTTTGCCCACGACTTCCGCGCGCCCGAACGCCTGTTCGCGCAGTTGATGCAGGTTGCCGGCCGCGCGGGCCGCCACCAAGGCAATGGCCAGGTGCTGATCCAGACCAACTACCCCGAGCAGCCCGTGTACCAGGCTCTGCTGCGCCACGACTACGCGGGGTTCGCCCGGCATGCGCTGCACGAGCGCGAAAGCACGGGTCTGCCGCCCTACGTCTATCAGGCGCTCCTTACCGCCGAGGCGCGCGAGCTCAAGGTGGCGCAGGCCTTCCTTGAGCAGGCCCGCGTGCTGCCCGAGGGCGAATGGGCTGCCGATTTTCCAGGTATGGACGCCATCATGCTGTACGACCCCGTGCCGCTGCGCGTCGTGCGCGTGGCCAACATCGAGCGCGCCCAGCTACTGGCTGAAAGCAGCAGCCGGCCGGCCCTGCAGGCGTTTCTAACGTCCTGGTCGCACCATCTCCCGTACCTTGCCAACGAGGCGCGGGTGCGCTGGCAACTGGAAGTCGATCCCCTGGAAATCTGATTGCGGCAGCCCCTCGATGCGCCGGCCATCCGATTGTTCTATGATCTTCTTCCTCTATTGCATCGCCGCGGCAGACCCGCTGCGGCGGCTGCGCCCGTCCCCTTTTTCTCGCGTTCTTCCGGCCCGCTGATCGGCAGCGGCAAGCCCCTTGCTTGCCGGCTGCCTTGGCATGGCCGCCGCAACGCATGACGATCTGAATCTCCAATGTCCGCAAGCGAACCGATTGGTCACGGCATGAATCCCGCGCAGCGGGAGGCGACGCTCTACCTGGACGGCCCCTGCCTCGTGCTGGCTGGCGCCGGCAGCGGCAAGACGCGCGTGATCACGCAGAAGATCGCCTACCTGCTGCGCGAATGCGGCTACATGGGCCGCAATGTGGTCGCGCTGACGTTCACCAACAAGGCCGCGCGCGAAATGGACGAGCGCGTAAAGACGCTGGTGGACCGCAAGCTGTCCAAGGGCCTGATCATCAGCACGTTCCACTCGCTGGGCGTGAAGATGCTGCGCGAGGAAGCGCGCAACGCCGGGCTGAAGCCCACGTTTTCCATCCTGGACGCCGACGACGCGATGGCGATCATCCAGGAACTGCTCGCGACCACCGACAAGGCTCGCCTGCGTCACGTGCAGGGCATCATCTCGCTGTGGAAGAACGCGCTGATCGAGCCGGACGACGCCGCGCGCGAAGCCATCACGCCGGGCGACGTCGAAGCCGCCAACGTCTATCGCAGCTACGCCGCCACGCTGGCCGCCTACCAGGCCGTGGACTTCGACGATCTGATCCGCATCCCCGCGCAGTTGCTGGCCAGCAACGAAGAAGTGCGCACCCGCTGGCAGAACCGCGTGCGATACCTGCTGGTGGACGAATACCAGGACACCAACGTGTGCCAGTACCGGCTGGTGCAGTTGCTGACGGGCCCGCGCGCCATGTTCACCGCGGTGGGCGACGATGACCAGGCCATCTATGCCTGGCGCGGCGCCACCATCGAAAACCTGGCCAAGCTCACCACCGACTACCCCAACATCAAGCTCATCAAGCTTGAGCAGAACTACCGGTCCGTGCAGCGCATTTTGGCGGCCGCCAACCAGGTCATCGAAAAAAACCCCAAGCTCTTCGAAAAGAAGCTGTGGTCCGAACTGGGCGTGGGCGAACCCATCATGGTGTCGGCCATGGACGGCGAGGAGCAGGAGGCCGAGTCCATCGCCATGAAGGTGTCGGCGGCGCGCTTCGAGCGCCAGGCCCAGTGGAAGGACTTCGCCATCCTGTACCGCAGCAATCACCAGTCGCGCATCCTTGAGCAGGCGCTGCGCAACCTGAAGATTCCGTACACGATCTCCGGCGGCCAGAGCTTCTTCGACAAGGCGGAAGTGCGCGACATCCTCGCGTACCTGCGCGTGTTGGCCAACGACGATGACGACCCCGCCTTCATCCGCGCGGCCACCACGCCCAAGCGCGGCATCGGCCAGGCCACCTTGCAGGCGCTGGGCCAGTACGCGGCCAGCCGGGAACTGTCGCTTTTGGCGGCGGTGGCCGAGACCGGCATTGAAAGCGTGCTGGCGCCGCGCCAGATCGAACAACTGCGCACGTTCGCGGAGTTCATCCGCCGCATGCAATGGCGCGCAGGACGCGGCGCCGCCTCGGGGGCGGACCCCGCCGGCGCGATCCTGGATGACCTGCTCGAAGCCATCCAGTACGAACGCCATCTGTTTGAACTGTTCGACGAGAAGCCCGCGCAAACCCGCTGGCAGAACGTGCTGGAGCTGACCGGCTGGCTCAAGCGCAAGGCCGAGGAAGACGACATGACGCTCTTCGACCTGGTGCAGCACGTGGCCCTGGTCACCATGCTGGAACGCGGCGAGGAAGAAGAGCCCGACGCCGTGAAGATGTCCACGCTGCACGCCTCCAAGGGGCTGGAGTATCCGCACGTGTACCTGGCGGGGGTGGAAGAAGGCCTCCTGCCTCACCTGGGCAAGGACGACGAAGTCGGCGATCCGGCGCGCGCCGCCGAGAACCTGGCCAACCGCATCCAGGAGGAACGGCGCCTGATGTATGTGGGCATCACCCGCGCGCAGCGCAGCCTGCACCTGAGCTGGTGCAAGCGCCGCCGCCGCGCCCGCGAAGACCTGGTGCGCGAGCCCTCGCGCTTCATCGAGGAGATGGGCCTGGGCGACGTGCGCATCCAGGAGGACGACGCGACTGCCGCCTTGAGCCCCAAGGAGCGCATGGCCATGCTGAAGGCGCTGCTGAACAAGTAGGGGCGGGTGGCGAACCGGCGCCGCTTGAAGAAATGCGTGCCTCGCTCCTACACTGGCCTGTCAGGATCGAAGGAGCGCATCATGTGCCGTTGGCTGGCTTACACCGGTAGTCCCCTGCAAATGGAGAGCGTGCTGTTCAAGGCCAAGTACTCTCTCATCGAACAGAGCCTGCACTCGCGCCTGGGCGCCACCACCACGAACGGAGACGGGTTCGGGCTGGGATGGTACAGCCGGGCCATCGAAGGCCGGCCCAGCGAGCCGCCTTTCCGCTACCGCAGCGTGCATCCGGCCTGGAACGACCGCAATCTGCGCGAGGCGGCCCGCGCCATCCATGCCCCGCTGTTCGTGGCCCACATCCGCGCCGCCACCGACACGCCCGCGCAGGAGACCAACTGCCATCCCTTTCGCCACGGCCAGTGGCTGTTCGTGCACAACGGTCTCATCCGCGACTATCCGCTGATGCGACGTGACTTGATGCTGATGATCGCGCCCGCGTACTTCGGGTCGCTGGAAGGCTCCACGGATTCCGAGGTGATGTTCCTGCTGGCGCTGACGTTCGGCCTGGATGAAGACCCGATCGCCGCGATTGCCCGCATGGTGGGCGCCGTCGAGGAAACGGGCAGGCGCCACGGCGTAGCCCACCCCATCAACATGACCGTATGCGCGCTGGACGGCGAGCGGCTCATCGCGGTGCGCTACTCCAGCGAAGGCGACTCGCGCACGCTGTTCCACAACACCTGCGTGCGTCACCTGCGCGAACTCTACCCCGACAACGCGCAGATCGCCGCCATGGACGACGATGCCTTCCTATTATTGTCAGAACCGCTGTCCGACATGGCCGGCGTCTGGGAGGAAGTGCCCGAATCCACCGCCATCATCGCGGGACGCGGCGACGTGCAGCACATCCGTTTCACCCCGATTCTGCCGGGCGAGTGATTTATCCGAAAATTCGGAAAACTGGGGTCATCAAGCACGTATTTCGCATATGGGGGAGAATACGGATCGCAAGACATTGCGACGTCCTGGGCCGCGAAAGCACCCCAATCCATTCAGGAAGTTGCATGACAGATAGCCAAACCCCGCAGGCCATAAACGCATTCGCGGTGTTTACCCGCACGGGGCGCGCCCCGGACTGCTTTGAATTGCACGAAGACGGCGTCGTCAGCCAGGAAGGCGATACCCGTATCTACACCGCATTCGCGGACATCCAGGATCTCTGCCTGTACACCGGCCAGCCGGACTCGGCAGCAGGTCCCGTCGACAGCCTGGCTTACCGCAGCCGCGCGCAAGATGCCTGGACGATTGCCGCCGGCATCGACGAATTCCCAACCTTCATGGACGCCTTCCGCTCGCACTACGTGGCGCGGCGGCTGCCGGTTCTCGAAGCGCTGACCGCACAAGGCGAGCGCGTCACGTTCCGCTACATCACCGGCGGCACCTTCCCCGACCTCGAAACGCGCGAAGTGTCCTTGTCGGCGCAAGGCCTGCACATCGGCGGCGCCACGTGGCCCTACGAGTCGCTGCAGCCCATCGATCTCAACGACTGGACCGACACGGTCTCCCTGCAGGACGACAGCGGCAAGACGGTGTTCTCATGCCGCGTCGCGCGCATCCTGAGTTCCGACCTGTTCGTCAACCTGGTGTACGACCGACTGGGACAGACGGCGGAATACGCCTGACCCCTGGCGCCTGACGCCGGGCGCCGGCTCGGGCGACCGAGTGCGCCGCGCTACATCCGATATGGCCGCCGGGAGCGGCCATATTCCGTTCAATGCCCCGAATGCAGGGCAGGGTTCAACGTGCCCCAGGCGGCCGTGCGCACCAGCGCTTCCACGGCGCCCGTCTGCGAGTTCCGGCGGAACAGCAGCCCATGCTGGCCAGCCAGCGACACAGCCTTCACCACGGCGCCCTCTGGCGTCAGCACCCGCGTGCCGGCGGTGACGTAGCAGCCGGCCTCCACCACGCAGTCATCGCCCAGCGAAATGCCCAGGCCTGAATTGGCACCGAGCAGGCAACGCTTGCCGATGGATACGACCTGCTTGCCGCCGCCCGACATGGTGCCCATGATGGACGCGCCGCCACCGATATCGGTGCCGTCGTCCACGATCACGCCCGCGCTGATGCGGCCTTCGACCATGGAGGCGCCAAGCGTGCCGGCGTTGAAATTGCAGAACCCTTCATGCAACACGGTGGTGCCCGGCGACAGGTGCGCACCCAGCCGCACGCGCGCGGTGTCCGCGATGCGCACGCCGCTCGCCACGACGTAATCCGTCATGCGAGGAATCTTGTCCACGCCCCGGATCTCCAGCACCTGCCCGGTGGCGCGCAGATGCCAGCGCAACGCCTCCACCTGATCCACCGCGCACGGCCCCGCCGAAGTCCAGGCGACGTTGGCGAGCACCCCGAACAACCCGTCCAGATTGGCGCCGTGCGGCTGGATGAGCCGGTGACTGAGCAGATGCAGGCGCAGGTAGGCGTCATGGGCGTCGACGGGCGGCTCGTCGAGCGACGAAATGGCTGTGCGTACGGCGACGATATCGACCTTGCGGCGGGTGTCCCGGACGAGGGCCGTGGCGACGTGTTCGCCGAGGGCGGCGCGGGCTTCTTCCGGGGTCAGATGACGGGTTCCGGTGGGGGGCGCGTTGTCGGCCAGGGAGGGGCGGGGATACCAGGTGTCCAGGATGGTGCCGTCGGCGGCGATCGTGGCTAGGCCGTAGGCGATGGCGCTGGTTTGAGTGGCTTGCATGGGGTGGTGCTGGGGAATTTGGTGGGCGATATTCTAGGCGAATGACGTATGGATGATAGTGGTATTGCTAACGTGATTTTTGTGGGTTACGTATGTGATGTTGGAGCTTCGTAGGCGCGTCAGATCTTCGTAGGTCGCCCGACGCCGCGGTCACCGTGGGCACGATCGCCCACGATTGCGGTCCGGAGCCTTCGCTCCGGACTGCCCCTGCGTCATCCTCGTCCGCCTTCGGCTCCCTACGGATTCCCTCGGGCGCATCGACGGCGCTCGCGCCCACGGGGACCGCGACGCCGTGCTGCCAGGGTCTTTGGTTTGCGGCGCTGTAAGACCTGTGGACGGGGCAGGGGATTTGCGGGG
>DALZRX010000216.1:0-6904 GCA_032015805.1 Achromobacter sp. | reverse complement strand
GTCGCGGATGAAGCCCATGTCCAGCATGCGGTCGGCTTCGTCCAGCACCAGGATTTCCACGCCCGACAGGTCCACCGTCTTCTGGCCGCAATGGTCCAGCAGGCGGCCCGGGGTGGCGACCAGGATGTCGAGCGGCTTGCGCAGCGCGGAGATCTGGGGGTTGATATTGACGCCGCCAAACATCACCATGGAGCTCAGCGAGGTGTACTTGCCATAGGTTTGCACCGATTCGGCGACCTGCGCGGTCAGTTCACGCGTCGGGGTCAGGATCAGGCAACGGGGACGGCCGGGCTTGCGAGCCTCGGGCTTTTTTTGCGACAAGAGATGCAGGATCGGCAGCGTGAAGCCGGCGGTCTTGCCGGTGCCGGTCTGGGCGGCTGCGAGCAGGTCGCCGCCTTTCAGCACTTGCGGAATGGCCTGGGCTTGAATGGGCGTGGGCGCGGTGTAGCCGGTGTCGGCGATGGCGCGCAACAGCGAATCAGCCAGCCCGAGGTCGGCGAAAGGGGAAGAGGTAGTCAAAACAGCTCCAGCGGCAGCCTGTCGCTCTAGTTGAGAGACTCCAATCCAGGCGGTCGAATAAGGAGAAAAGGGAAGCGCCCATCAGGGCGAAGCTTGGCGGCGAAGGGCCTAGCGGACGTGCGCAGATTGGCATGGCGCACGGAACGGATTGTAGCTGATGTGGCGGCGCAGCATGCGCGATAACGTCCCTGTAGAATCATTCAGCAATATTTTGAATTAAATTTGAACAAAATAAGTGTTTTCCCTAGGCTGCCCTCCCTATAATCCGTCCGCTTTCATCTATTCAAAATAAAAGGGATGCAATGAAGAAATCGGCATTAGTTGGCATCGTCGTCGCGCTGGGCGCGGTCTGGACCGGCACGGCTTGGTACACGGGCCAAAAGGCCGAGGAATTCGTCAAGCAGGCCATCGTCGACTCCAACGTGGAGCTCAAGAAGGTCGCCGACAAGTGGGGCATCAACGCTGTCGCCGACCTGGTGTCGTTCGAACGCGGCGTGTTCTCCTCGGTGTCGCGCTACCGCATCAAGTTCACCACCCCCGCTGCCGAAGGCAAGCCCGCGCAAGAGCGCGACGTGGTGTTCGTCGAACACCTGAGCCACGGCCCGCTGCCGTTCTCCAACCTGAAGTCGGGCAAGTTCATGCCGGCAATGGTGGCCAGCGACTTCGCGCTGGAAGAGACCGACGCGGTCAAGGAGTGGTTCGCCGCCGCCAAGGGCGCCGTGCCGCTGTCGGGACAC
The DNA here is from genome assembly GCA_032015805.1 of Achromobacter sp. Taxonomy (GTDB): domain Bacteria; phylum Pseudomonadota; class Gammaproteobacteria; order Burkholderiales; family Burkholderiaceae_B; genus Achromobacter. The sequence continues at coordinate 5,648 of DALZRX010000216.1, read as the reverse complement.
TACAGCGTCAGCTACGGCAAGGACATCAGCGGCTCGTTCGGCATGGCGCCGGTCGAAGTCGCCAAGGAAGCCACCAAGCTCGTCTTCTCGGGCATGAAGGGCAACTTTGATTACGCCACTTCCACAAAGCGCGGCGTGTTCGATGTGGCGGCCGACAGCCTGGAGCTTTCGGGCCCGTCCGAAAACAGCGACATCACCGCCATGGCGCTCAAGGGCATCACCCTGACCAGCGACATGAAGCCGGCTGCCAACGAGATGTACGTCGGCAGCCAGAAAGTGACGTTCAAGGACTGGACGATCACGTCCAAGGAACAGCCCCCGGTCCAGCTCAAGGACACGTCCATCGCCGTGGACATGACCGAGAACGGTCCGGCCATGGGCGCCAAGATGGCCGTCGACTTCGGCATGATCAACGTTCAGGCCAAGGACATGGCCGGCGTGAAGCTGGCCATCGACGCGCAGAACCTGGATGGCAAGGCGTTGAAGTCGCTGAACGACGTCTACGAGGCCGCGTCGCGCCGCATGCTGCAAAGCCAGGGCGAAGAGCAGACGCCGCAATTCACGGACGAAGAAAAGGCGCTGCTCAAGACCAACTTCGAGCAACTGCTGGCCGGCAATCCGACGCTGGCCGTGGCGCCGCTGGAAGTGCGCACCGCCAATGGCACGTCGACGTTCAACCTGAACCTGGCGCTGGCCAAGCCGGCCGCGCTGGAAGGCGAGTTCTCCGACATGCTGGTGCAGGCGCTGCGCAAGCTGGACGCCAAGCTGGTGCTGTCCAAGGGCAACCTGGCGGACCTGATGGCCATCGAGCCGCAGACGCGCGGTGTGCCGGCTGAACAGGCCGCGCAGACCGCCAAGGGCCAGGCTGAAATGGTCGGCACCATGGCCACCGCGATGGGTCTGGGCAAGGTCGAGAACAACAACATCGTCACCTACCTGAACTACGCTGACGGCCAGGTGGACTTCAACGGCAAGAAGATGCCGCTGCAGCAGTTCCTGATGATGGTGATGGGTGGTGTCATGGGCGGCATGCGCTAAGCTGCCGCAACACGATTGGCGCGCCGCGACTTTTCCGGCGCCGCCTGCGACGGGCTGTCCATGTGACAGCCCGTTTTTCTTTATCATCGCCGGGCGCGGCAATCACGGCGTATCTCAAACGGACAGAGGCATCATGAACAAGCGGATCGCGGCGGGTGGCGTGCTGGTGGCGGTGGTGGCTGCGGCGTGGGTCGGCACCGCGTGGTACACCGGCAAGAAGATCGAAGCCCGGCTGACGCAGGACGTGCAGGCGTTGAACGCAGAGGCGCAGCGCCTGAGTGCAAAGCTGGGCGTGCCCGTGACGCTCGAACTGCAATCTTTCGAGCGTGGCGTGTTTTCGTCCGATGCGCGGTTCGGTGTGAAGGTCACGGTGCAGTCTGGCCGCAAGCCGGCCGAGAAGGCATTCGCGTTCACGAGCAAGATCGAACACGGTCCGTTTCCCGCCTCGCGGCTTGCGTCAGGCGCTGTCGCGCCCGTGATGGCGGCAGGCCGGCTGCACATGACCGAGACGCCCGACGCAGCCGCCTGGTTCGCGGCGGCAGGCGGATCGGCGCCGGTGACGGCAAATTTCCTGTTTGCGTATGACCGCGACCTCTCGGGCGATCTGGCGCTGGCGCCGGTGAAGTATGCCGACGCCTCGATCACTTTCGACTTCTCGGGCCTGCAGGCGCAGGTCGAACATGCCGGCGACGGCACGCGCGACACGGTGTCTCTCGCCGTCGACAAGGCCTCGCTGACCGAAGTGATCAAGGGCAACCCCTACACGCTGGCCCTGGATGATCTGGCGATGTCGCATGAATTGTCCGGTGCGTCCGAGTCCTCCGCGAGCAGCACGACGCTGACGGTGAAGCGATGGGCGTCCGATCTGGACAAGCTGCCGCTGGGCCTGAAGGACATTGCGCTGACGCTCGATTCGGAAGGTACCCCCGAGCGCATGACCGGCAAGATGACGCTTGATGTCGGCAGCATCAGCGTGCGGGGCCTGCACGTGGCCAAGCTGCGGATGGCGGCAGGCGGCAAGGACATGGATGTGGCGTCGCTCAAGGCGTTTCAGGACGCCACCACAAGCGCGCCGTCACGCTTGAAAAAAGGCGAGCTTCCTCCCGGCGAGGAGATGCTTGCCGCGTCCCACCTGTTGAAGTTCCTCCTGGCCCGTCCCAGCTTCACGCTGTCGACGCTGCAGGTCGACACGGCTCGTGGCACGTCTTCGCTCAGCCTGGACATCGGCCTGGATTCGCCGTCATTTTGGAAACGCGATCCCATCGCCATCGCCAAGGAGGTCGTGCGCAACCTGAGCGTGCGGCTGAAGCTGTCGCCGGAAAACATGGCCGATGTGATCGCGGCGCGGGCGGAACTGAAGGGCGCCACGCGTGAGGCGGCGCGGTCGGCGGCCGAGCGGGAAGCCGCGGGCGTGCGCGGTCTGGTGGCCGCAACGACCTGGGGCCGTATCGAGGACGGCGTGATCCAGTTCGAGGCGGACTACCGGGATGGTCAAGTCGACATCAACGGCAAGCGCATCCCCATCGAAGTGTTCCTGGGCCAGATGTTCATGCGCAATTCGCCGGGCGCCGCGCCGGCGCCCTGAGGTTCAGAACGGCAAGGCCCCCGCCGCAAGTTCGCCGTTGCGCAGCACGGCGACGTGAAAGCGCTTGTCGGCGGCCTTCATGATGTCTTCGGCCGGGTCGCCCTGCACCAACAGCAGGTCGGCCACCTTGCCCTGCGCAATCACGCCGTGATCGGTCATGCCCATCAGGTCATGGCCGCGTGATGTGCCGGCGATCAGGGCGTCCACGGGCGTCATGCCGAACTCCACCATGTACGCCAGTTCCATGGCGTTCTCGCCGTGCAAATTGAACGGCGTGCCCGCGTCGGTGCCCAGTGCAATGCGCCCGCCCGCCTTGTAGTACATCTGGAACGACTCGCGATGCCGCTGTTCCACTGCGCGCGCCTTTTCCACCGCGTAGGCGGGAATGCCGTTGTCGGCATTGGCGATGATGTTGCGCACGGCGGCGATGGTGGGTACCAGATAGGTCTCGGCCTCCAGCATCTCGCGCAGGCAATCGTCGTCCATGAAGATGCCGTGCTCGATCGAATCGATGCCGGCGCGCACGGCGTTCAGGATGCCCTGCGTGCCCTGCGCATGGCTGGCGGTGCTTTTTCGAAAGCGCTTGGCCTCGTGCACGCCGGCCTTCATTTCGTCAAAGCTGTAGTGCGCATCCATGGGACTGACGCCAGGCGTCATGACGCCACCGGTGGCCATGATCTTCACCAGGTCGCAGCCCGCATGGACCTGCTCGCGCACGGCCTTGACCACTTCCTCGCAACCGTCGGCAATCCGGCCGATGCGGTTGCCGTGGCCGCCCGTCATGCAGATGATGCGGCCCGACGCCTTGATGGTGGGTCCGGGAAACACGCCGCGCGCGATCGCGTCGCGCACACCGAATTCGAGGTAGTCCTTGCCGCCGCAGTCGCGCAGCGCCGTGACGCCGCCGCGCAGGCTGGCCTGCGCGTTCTCCAGGGCCGTCAGCGTGATCTGCGCCGGGCCCTGCTTGCTCAATTGCGCGTTGGGGTCGGCGCCGCCCGTGTAGACCAGATGCACGTGGCAATCCGCCAGGCTGGGCATGAGCGTCATGCCGGTGGTGTCGACCCGAGCGCCGGCGTAGCCCGAGAATTCGCCCGCAGGCGCCACGCGGGCCACGCGCGTACCCTCGACCAGCACGCCGTGGTTGGGCAGCGTGCGCCCCTCTCCGTCGAATACGTTGCCGCCGATGAAGAGGGTTTGCCGTGACTCGCTCATGTCAGTGGACTCCGTTGGCGCGCGGTCTCAGCCCACCACGTCCAGCCCCTCGCGGGACATGGATTGCAGGCGAGGCATCAGACCGAGCAGATGTTGGCTGTAGGGATGCTGCGGATGTTCGAACAAGGTTTCCGTGTCGGCCACTTCCAGCAACTCGCCATGGCGCATCACGCCGACACGGTCGCACATCTGCCGGATCACCGGCAGGTCGTGACTGATGAACAGCATGGTCAGCCCAAGCTCCTCCTGCAGGTCCTTCAGCAGGTTCAGGATCTGCGCCTGGATGGAGACATCGAGTGCCGACGTGGGCTCGTCGCAGATGAGAAACCGCGGCCGCGTGGCCAGTGCCCGCGCGATGCAGATACGCTGGCGCTGGCCGCCGGAGAACTCGTGCGGAAAGCGTTCCGCGGCGCGGTCGGCCAGGCCCACCACATCCAGCAGGTCGGCCACAATGCGGCGCGTCTCGGCTTCGCTGGCCGCGAGCTTGTGAAAGCGGATGGGTTCGGCCACGATGTCCAGCACGCGCATGCGGGGATTCAGCGACGAGAACGGATCCTGGAAGATCATCTGGATCTGCCGCCGGAACGGGTTGAGCTGCTTCTCGCCCTTGAGCGCGGTGAGGTCGGTGCCGCCGAACGTGACAGAGCCTTCGCTCGGCGTGTACAGCCCCGAGATCAGCCGCGCCACCGTGGACTTACCCGAGCCCGATTCGCCGACAAGCCCGAAGACCTCGCCCTCGCCGATCGCCAGGTTGACGCGCTTCACGGCGTCAAGGGTGCGCTGGTTGCGTTTGAGCAGCGCGCTCTTGAGCACAAAGCGCATGCTGAGGTCGCGTACCTGCACCAGCGGGCCGTCCGTGCGCTTGCCGAAATCGCGGCGCTGGCCCAGCCAGTGGGTGGCCAGGTCCAGCGGCTGCGCGGGCGTCCGTACGGATTCGATATAGGTCACCAGCGGAAAACGCTTGAGCTTGATGTCGGGACGCGGCACGGCCGAAATCAGGCTGCGCGTGTAGGCGTGGTCGGGGTCGCCCAGGATCTTGGCCGTGGGACCCTGCTCCACCAGCTTGCCGTGGTACAGCACCGCCACGCGGTCGGTCACGTCCGCGATCACGCCCATGTCGTGCGTGATGATGATCATGCCGACCTGCTCTTCGCGGCACAGCTTCTTGAGCAGGTCCAGGATCTGCGCCTGGATCGACACGTCCAGCGCGGTGGTGGGCTCGTCGGCGATGATGACCTCGGGCTCGCAGCACAGCGCCAGCGCGATCACGACACGCTGCCGCATGCCGCCCGAGAACTGGTGCGGATACTGCTGGACGCGCAGTTCGGGCTGGTCGATGCCGACCTGCGTCAGCAACTGCACGGCGCGCTTCTTGGCCGCGTCGTGCGTCAGGTCCAGATGCACGAGCATCGTTTCGACCAACTGGCTTTCGACGGTCTGCAGCGGGTCGAGCGAGGTCAGCGGATCCTGGAAGATCATGCCGATGCGCCGGCCTCTCACCTTGCGCTTCTGCGCCGGCGTCAGTGTATCGATGCGTTCGCCGTTCAGCAGCACCGCTCCGCCCGCCAGGCGTCCAGGCGCCTCGAGCAGGCCGATCACGGCGTTGCCGATGGTGGACTTGCCGGCGCCCGATTCGCCCACCACGCCCAGGATCTCGCCTTTCTCCAGGGACAGCGAAACGCCGTCCACCGCCACCAGCGTGCCGCGGCGGCTGGGAAACTCGATGCGGATGTCTTCAATGTTCAGAAGGGCCATGGCGTCCTCAGCGCAGCTTGGGGTTGAGCGCGTCGCGCAGCCAGTCGCCCAGCAGGTT
>DALZRX010000215.1:5030-6919 GCA_032015805.1 Achromobacter sp. | reverse complement strand
AGGCGTTGGCGGAACACGTACGCCTGCTCGGCCGCCATCGACCAATACACGCCGGCGTCGGCCTTGGCGTCCAGCCACCGCAGGACCTCGGCCCGGCCCTCGGGTTGGCGCAGCAGGCGGGGCAGCAGCGGGTTGGCGTGCTCCTTGAATTCGTCCGGGCCCAATCCGCCCTCGCCGTCGAACCAACCGGGCGACAGCATCACCACCACGCGCGAAGCGGGCGACAGGTCATCGGCCAGTGCCGCAAGCACGAACTGCATGCCCAGCGACTGGAAGCCCGAATGGCCGTATGCCAGGACGGGCATCTGCAGTTCGTCGGCCAGAAACCGGTAGGGAACAAAGCGCAGGTCATTGCTGGTGAGTTCGGACGACCCGAGGATCACCAGGCGGTCGCCGGTGCGCAGCGCCTGGCTGAGCCGCGACAGGTTGCGCGTCTGCTCGTCCAGCGTGTTGCCCAGGTTGGGGATGTAGAGGCCGGGCGCGGCCGTGGGCACCGGTTCGGTCTTCAGGGCGAGCGTGTGCAGGGCCGCCCAGCCAGCCACGGCTGCGGCGGACAGGGTCAGCGTCGCAGCGAGCGCATGCTGCCGGAGAGTGCGTTTGAACATGGGGAAGCCCGAAAATGCGCCGCGCCTCTGAAATGGCGCGGGATTGTTAGCGGATGTTATCCAGCGCCCATGACACGAACAAGCGCGGGAAACCCTGGGCGACGCGCCAATTCCCCTTTTTGCCACACCTGGCCGGGAACGGCGGCGCCCGTGCCGGCGCGAGGAATGCGATAGCATCGATGTCGCGCGGCTCCCTGGCTGTCCGAGGGGCCTCGCCGCCTGCCGCCCTCGCGGCGCTTTACCGCCGGATTTCCTTGACGCCATGACCAACATTGCACGTATTGCCCGCAGCCACGCCGACGAACTGATCGTGGGGCTGGTATCCGTTTCCGACCGCGCCTCCACCGGTGCCTACCAGGACCAGGGGCTTCCCGCGCTGCGCGAGTGGCTGGGCGGCGCGCTGATATCGCCCTGGCAGGCGGTGGACCGGCTGATTCCAGACGAACCGGCCCGTATTTCCGAGACCCTCATCGAACTGGTCGACGGCTGCGGCTGCGATCTCGTCCTGACGACCGGTGGCACGGGCCCCGCGCGGCGCGACGTCACTCCCGAGGCGACGCTTGCCGTCGGCACCAAGGAAATGCCGGGATTCGGCGAGCAGATGCGACAGATCAGCCTGCGGTTCGTGCCCACGGCCATCCTGTCACGGCAGGTCGCCGTCATTCGCGAAACAGACGGCCACGCCGCCCTGATCGTGAACCTTCCCGGCCAGCCCAAGTCCATCCGCGAGACGCTGGAAGGCCTGAAGGGCGACGACGGCGCCGTGCTGGTGCCCGGCATCTTTGCCGCCATTCCGTACTGCATCGACCTCATCGGCGGTCCCTACGCCGAAACGCGGCCCGAGGTCATCGCCGCCTTCCGTCCCAAGTCCGCCCGGCGGCCGGCCCAGGCCTGAAGTCCGCGGCCGGCCCTTGCCGGGCCGAGGCCGGGCAATACCCGTGCGTTATAGTTTGGCGCCCCGATCAACCCCTACTGACTGAGAGTTCCATCGTCATGAAGGCTCGTACCATCCTGTCCCTTACTGTCATGGCCGCGCTGACGGCCTGCGCCAACGTCAAGGACGTCCGCGACCGCGATCCCGTCTTCTACGGATCCACCCAGCGCACTGCGCAGGACTACACGCAATGCGTGTCGGACGCATGGAAGGGGCTGGGGGTGGATTTCGAGCAGAAGGCGGTGCGTAACGGATACGAGCTGATCCTGCACGGCAGCCTGGGCGTCGAGGCCGTGTTGACCACCACGCACTGGAAGGGCAAGACCGAGGCGCGCCTGTCCACGCGCATC
>DALZRX010000215.1:0-5020 GCA_032015805.1 Achromobacter sp. | reverse complement strand
CCCGCCGCGACCAGACCATCATTGAGCCGGCCAACCTGTGCCTGTAAACGTCATGTTTGAACGTCGCGACGTCCTGCGCGCCGGCCTGGCGGCGGCTGCGCTGTGCCTGGGCTGGCCCGCCCGGGCGCAGCAGACCAGCTACATCAGCCGCAAGCTCGACGCCCGCGTGCCGGGCGGCGTGGCCGTGCTGACCTTGGGCGACGCTGCAAGTGCGCCCGAGGTCACGTACCTGGACCGGCGGGGGCTGGTGGTGCGGGAACAGGGTAAGCAGTGGATCGCCGTGGTCGGCATCCCGCTCAGCGTGAAGCCGGGCCAGGAGCATGTCCAGGTCAAGGATGTGGCCGGGTCGCGCAAGGTGGCCTTCACGGTCGGCGGCAAGGATTACGTTGCCCAGCACATCACGCTAAAGAACCGCCGCCAGGTCGATCCCAACCCTGACGACCTCAAGCGCATCGAACAGGAACTTGCCGAGCAGGTCGAGGCCTACCGCGGCTATCGCGCCGGTGTCACGCCCAGCAATCTGATCCTGGATCGCCCGGTCAACGGCGGACGCCTGTCCAGCCCCTTCGGCTTGCGCCGCTTCTTCAATGGCCAGGAACGCAATCCTCACTCCGGACTGGATTTCGCCGTGCCGGCCGGTACGCCCATCAAGGCGCCGGCGGCGGGTGTGGTGGTGCTGGTGGGGGATTACTTCTTCAATGGCAAGACGGTGTTCCTGGACCATGGCCAGGGTTTCGTCAGCATGTTCTGCCACATGTCCGCCATTGACGTGAAAGTCGGCGACGAGGTGCCGCGGGGCGGCGCGGTGGGCAAGGTGGGGGCGACGGGGCGGGCGACCGGCCCGCACCTGCACTGGAATATCAGCCTGAACGATGCGCGCATCGATCCGGCGATCTTCATTGGCGCGTTCAAGCCCTGACGGGCGCCGGCCGGATCAGGCCTGCTTGGCCTCGAGCGCAATGCGCTTCAGCACGTATTGGTGCATGCGCTCGGCATAGTCCATCTGCTGCTGCACACTGCGCTGGCCGGCTTCCTGGTCGTCCAGGCAGTTGTCGTACTTGGTCTTGGCTTCGGCGTAGGTCAGGCCGGTATTGCGCAGGCTATTGATGAACGCCTCACGCGACCGGCGCAGCAGGCGCAGGCCTTCCTCGCCCTTTGCGAATCTTCTTCGCGCCAGGGCAAGCTGGTCTGCGGCGGCTTGCAATTCTTCTTTCAGGTCCATCGTGCTTCGTGCGTATCCGGCCTGGCGTTGCGCCAGGCGAGGAGCGCCATTCTTTCATGAACGGGCGATCCACGCATTACGGCAGGTCGCGATTCCGACTTAAAGAATCGCGCAAAAAGGGGAGCCGGGTGCCGGCAAGAAGCCGGCCCGGGCGGCCGGCTTAGCGGCGGTAGTGCTGGGGACGCTGCGTGGCGGGCGCGCGTTCGTCCTTGTGACGGAAGTTGATGCGGCCCTTGGTCAGGTCGTACGGGGACATTTCCAGGGTGACGCGGTCGCCCGCGAGGATGCGGATGCGGTGCTTGCGGATGCGGCCCGACGCGTAGGCGCCGACTTCAATGCCGTTGTCCAGTTTGACGCGGTAGCGGCTATCGGGCAGCACTTCGTCAACGATGCCATCCAATTCGATGAGTTCTTCTTTAGCCATGCTTTACTCCTTGATCAAAACGCGCAGCCATGCCGGCGGCATGAGGCGCCGCGCAAAGCGGCACGCGCGTCGGACTCGGATAAACCGGTCCAGCGGTTTGAACGCAAAAAAACGTTCGGGCAAGCGTGGGTACTGGCCACGGCATCCGGAGGGATGTCTGAAATGGCGGATACTCGCGCCCGGGGGTACGTGCGCGCGATGCGCGCATAGGTCGCGGCCTGGGTGCTGCGGGCACCTTGCCGGAAGAAGCGGGGTTGCAGCGTCTGCGGCAACGCCTGGCGCCACGGGGACTGCAGCGGCTTGCTGGGCAGTGACGGGGTTCGCCCAATAAAAATCCGGATGCCGATCGCGTAGCTGACGTTCATTCAGTAGCGCCCTTTCGAGGGCGCTACAGGTTGGCACGCAGGATGACCGAAGTCCGGTTTTTGCGGAAAAATCACGGATCCATGTTACTGCAAAGCGGGTGGATTAGCCAGCTTTTATGCCAGCCTGGCCCGTCATAGTTGCGCTTGAACGACTCTAGCGGCCCGGGATGCGGCGCTGGTATTCGGCTTCCCACGCGGCATTGGCGGACCAGAAGGGGCCCGGCTCGCGCCCGGCCAGGCGTGAAGTCAGTACGTTCAGGTGGGTGTGCCAGCCGCCTGCCACGTCGACCATGTCTTCCCGGCTGGCGAGCTTGCGGTGCGTGAGGACTAGCAGGGCGCCGTCGTCCTCGGGCGACACCTCGAAAATCACTTCGGACGGCGCGCCGGCGGAGCCGCCCCAGGTATATCCCAGCACGTGTGGCGGTTCGCAGCGGGTGATCAGGCCCTGCGTGGTGAGACCTTCCTCGTAGGGCTTGTAGGCGGCCGGTGTCGGTTCTCGCACGGAGGAGAGGTCGGCATGCAGGAACCGCAGGGTGACGCCGCCGCCGACCATCAGGTCCATATCGCCGGAAGCCAGCCACTGGCCACGCTTGTCGGATTCCGTCAGCCAGGCCCACACCTCTTGCACCGTGGCGGGCAGCCTGCGCGTGAAACGCAGCGTGGTGGGGTCCAGTACGACGCCGTAGTCGCTCATATCAGTCTCCTGTGAAGTCCGGAGCCGGACGTGGGGTCATCTTCCGTGTGAAAAGGTCAGGGGCGACACCTGCGGCTCGTGCTCCGACGCTTCTTCCATGGCGCCGGGATGCTGGGGCAGCGCGTCCGTGATGTCGTACCAGGACGCCTTGCTCGAGACATGGTAGTGCGCCTCGGGCTTGACGCCAGGATCGTCGTCCAGCGGGCCCAGCGGCAGGCCGTACACATCCGGCGACTGGTCGAAACGGCTGAGCAGGGGTGTGCCGCAGGCCTCGCAGAATCCCCGGTAATTGCCGGGCGACGAGGCGTACCAGGTCACGTGGTCTTCCCCTTTGGTCCAGGCAAAATCCTTGGACTGCACTGTCGCCCGGCTGCGGAAGGCCGCGCCGTGGGTTTTGCGGCACATCACGCAATGACAGTTCAGGGCGTTGGTGAGCGGACCGTTGATCTCGTAGGCAACACGGCCGCACAGGCAGGAACCTTTGATCATGATGAGCGCCAGGCAAGTGGGGAATAATCCCCAATATACCCGTCGCGCCGTCCGGCGACTTCGGCTTTTGAGACAGATGTCATTCAGATCGTTGCCGCGGCCGCAATTTCAGGGAAATGCCGCGATCGTCGCGGCATTTGCGCCTTCGTCCCTGCCTGGACGTTGCCGGGCGATCAAGCCGCCCGCTGCAACGCCTGGAAAGCCGGCAGCGCCAGCAGCGCGGCCAGGCGCGCCGTGTGGATGTCGGCATCCGACACCACCGGGCGCGGCATCAGGAAGTTGACGGTTCCCAGGCACGTGCCCTCATACACCACCGGCACGTTGATGACGGACTGCAATCCCAGCTCGCGGATGGCGTCGTGGTCGTTGAAGAACTCGCGGATGGCGTCTTCTCCCTCTCCCACGAACACCTGCTGCTCCAGCAGGACGTGCCGGCCCCAGGCCGTGCCGGTCTTGTCCTTGCTGCCGCCGGGCGGGTATGCCTGCGGGTTCGAGCTGTACAGGCGGACCACGCGCATGGCGTCGGCATCGTAGCGGTTGACGGTGCACAGCGTGTGCGCGAGACCCAGGCGGGCGTAGGCGTCAATGGCCGAGAAGGCCGCGTCGGGATGGCCCTGCGCGTACGCGCGGGCAATGGCCTGTGCGCCAGCCAGCGCCGGGCTCGTGGAGGCTTCCGTCATTCCGCCGTGATTCCCAGTTCTTTGATCAGCTTGCCGTACTTGTCGGCGTCGCGCGCCAGGATCTGGCCGAACTGCTCGGGGGTGGTTTCGGTCAGCAGCACGCCCATATCGCCCATCTTCTTGATCACGTCGGGCCGCTTCAGGATGACGTTGATCTCGCGATTCAGCCTGGCCGCCAGTTCGGGCGGCATGCCGGCGGGGCCAAATGCGCCGTACCAGACCGCCAGTTCATAGCCGGGCAGCGTTTCGGCCACCGTGGGCGCATCGGGCAGCAGCGGCGAACGTTGCTCTTCGGTGACGGCAAGCAGCTTGAGCTTGCCCGACTGCACATGAGGCAGCGTCTGCGTGCCGGCGCTGAACAATACCTGCGTGCGCCCGGCCACGGTGTCCAGCACCGCAGGCGCGCCGCCACGGTAGGGAATGTGCATCATCTTCACGCCGGCGGCCTTTTCAAAGAGGACGGCGCTAAGGTGGTTGGTCGAGCCCTGGCCCGCCGAGGCATAGGCCACGGTGTCGGGATTGGCCTTCACGTAAGCGATGAATTCCTTCAGGTTCGAGGCCGGCACGGAGGGATTCACCACCATGGTGTTGGTAACCAGGGCCAGCTCGGCGATGGGTGTGAAGTCCTTCACGCCATCGAACGGCATGTTGGGATAAAGCGCCTGGTTCATCGTGTGCGTGCTCATCGAGCCCACCAGCAGCGTGTAGCCGTCTGGCTTGGCGCGCGCAACAAAGGCCGTGCCGATATTGCCGGAAGCGCCGGAACGGTTCTCGACGATGACGGGCTGGCCCAGCGATTGCGTCAGGCCTTCGGACAGCACGCGCGCCAGGATGTCGGTGGAACCCCCGGCAGCCCAGGGCACGACCAGCGTGATCGGTTTCTCGGGCCAGGCCGCGTGCGAGAGCGCGGGCGCGGCCATGGCCAGTCCCAGCGCGAAGGTGCGCAACAGTCGTTTGAAGTGCAGTGTCATGGTGTTTACCCCTTGCGTAGTGTCCGGCTTCTGAGAGCCGGTCGTATGGAAAGCGATTTAGCGGCCGACGGCGTAACCCTGCATCCCGCGCGGATTGGCCGCCGCGCGCAGCAGCAATCGTCCGCCCGCGGCGGGCTCGCGTGTGCACGCGCTGACGCGGCCTTCGGACCAGTCC
>DALZRX010000214.1:4159-6958 GCA_032015805.1 Achromobacter sp. | reverse complement strand
GCGGGCGGACTGCGCCGCATACCAGGTCAGGAAGGCCACACCGAACCACAGCACAGCGGTCGTCAGCCAGGGAACCCAGGCCGTCAGCGCCTGCAGGCCCGAGACGCTGGCAAAGATGAAGACGGCGTCGATCAGCGCGCAGATGGCGACGACGCTAAAGAGGTGTGCGCGCATGAGGCCTTGACGCAGGATGAACGCGCTTTGCGCGCCCACGACAGCGAACAGGCCGAGGCCCGTGGCCGTGCCGCTGGCCCAGGCGGTGAGAAATGCGGGGGATGAGAGCGTGGCGAACATGATGCTGATACCTGTGCTACCTGAGACTGCAACGCCTGTTGCGGCGTTTTGGTGGGTGGCCGCGTGGTGGGAAAGCGGCCGGCAATGCGTCATTTTCCCTTGCTGTGTGTATGAAATACAGCTAATTTCTCTTCACTATATTAAGTACTTCTAATGTTATGAAAATTGATCACGGCAACCTTCGTGCGCTGGCGGCGGTGATTCGCGAGGGCAGCTTCGAACGGGCAGCGCTGTCGCTCAGCGTCACGCCGTCCGCGGTGTCGCAACGGATCAAGGCCCTGGAAGATCGGATGGGCCGGCTGCTGGTCCAGCGCACGGTGCCCGCCGCCGCCACGGCGGACGGCCAGGTGCTGGTGCAGCTTGCCGAGCAAACCGCGCTGCTCGAGCACGACGCGTTGAACCGGCTGGGCGTGGCCGATGACGACGTGCCTCACGCCAGCATCCCGATCGCCGTCAATCACGACAGCCTCGAGACCTGGTTCGTCGATGCGGCCCTGCAGTTCGCGGCGCGCACGCGCGCCACGCTGGACATGCTGTCCGAAGACCAGGACCACACCGCCGCGTTGCTGCGCAACGGCTCCGTGCTGGGCGCCGTGACGACGCTGGCGGATCCGGTGCAGGGCTGCCGCATCCATGCGCTGGGCAGCATGCGCTACGTGGCGACCTGCACCCCGGCCTTTCACAAACGCTATTTCGCGTCGGGCGTCAATGCGCAGACGTTGGCGCAGGCGCCCGTGCTGGTTTTCAACCGCAAGGACGCCCTGCAGGCGCGCTTTGCGCACAAGATCGCAGACCCCGCGCCCTGGGAGCCGCCGGTCTGGTGGGTGCCGTCCACGCGAGCATTCGTGCAGGCCACGCTGGGCGGACTGGGGTGGACCATGAACCCGCTGCCGCTTGTGCAGGAACATCTTGATGCCGGTCAACTCGTCCTGCTGCGCGGCCGGGCCTGGGAGGACGTGCCGCTCTACTGGCAGCATTGGCGGGTAAACTCCGAGGCCATGGAAGCCTTGACCGACTCGGTGCTGTCAGCCGCTCGCAGCCTGGTCAGGCGCCGTTAACGTCTCAGGAGGATACCCATGAACATCCGCAAGTTTGCCGCCATTGCCGCGCTTGGACTGTGCACCGCCGGTACGGCGTGGGCCAAGGACTACAAGGTGGGCCAGGTTGAAGTCGACGATCTCTGGGTTCGCGCGTCCGCGCCCGGGCAGGCCAACGGCGCAGGCTATATGGATATCGACAACGACGCCAAGGCGCAGGACCGCCTGCTGTCCGTGACGTCTGACGCCGCGGAACGCGTGGAGCTGCATACCGTGCAGACCGAGAACGGCGTCTCCAGGATGCGTCAGGTCGAAGGCGGCATCGCGTTGCCCGCGGACACCGAGGTCAAGCTCAGCCCGGGCGGCTACCACGTCATGTTCATCAAGCTGAAGGCGCCGTTCAAGGATGGCGCCACCGTGCCCGCCACGCTCAAGTTCGAAAAGGCGGGCGAGGTGGCGGTGGAGTTCAAGGTCAAGCCGGCCTCGCACAATCCTGGCATGAGCCACGACCACGGCGGCATGAAGCACTGAAGCGCGCGCGCGCCCGGTCGGGTAAGCGGCGGGCAGATGCAGTTTTGGCAGATGCCGCTTCTGGCGGCTTGCCGGCCGGAACCGCTTTGCTGCGCGCCGCGATGAAAACAAAAAGGCCGACTCCATCGAGTCGGCCTTTTGCGTGCCGCGAACGTCCGTCGCCAGACGTCCTGCAGCCGGTGATCAGTACAAGCCCTGCTGACGCATGGCGTCCGCGACCTTGACGAAGCCGGCGATGTTGGCGCCGTCCAGGTAGTTCACGTACTCGCGCTCGGAGTGACCGTGGCGCACGCAGTTTTCGTGGATGTCGCGCATGATGGCATGCAGGCGGGTGTCCACTTCTTCGCGCGTCCACGAGAGGCGGGCCGAGTTCTGAGCCATTTCCAGGCCCGACACGGCGACGCCACCGGCGTTGCTGGCCTTGCCCGGGGCGTACAGGACGCGCGCGGCGATGAAGGCCTTGGCGGCGTCGAGCGTGGCGGGCATGTTTGCGCCTTCGGCGACGGCCAGCACACCGTTCTTGATCAGCGTCTGCGCATCCGACAGTTCCAGCTCATTCTGCGTGGCGCAGGGCAGGGCGACGTCGACGGGCACGTGCCAGGGGCGCTTGCCGGCCTCGTACTGCAGACCGAACTGGCGCGCATACGTGTCCAGGCGGCCGCGCAGGTCATTCTTGATGTGCATCAGCGCCACGAGCTTTTCGTGGTTGAAGCCGGCTTCGTCCACAACGGTGCCGTTCGAATCGGACACGGTGATCACGCGGGCGCCGAGCGCCATGGCCTTCTCGATGGCGTACTGCGCCACGTTGCCGGAGCCGGATACGGAAACGCGCAGGCCGTCGAAGGACTTGCCGACGCGCTTGAGCATTTCCTCGGCGAAGTACACGGTGCCGTAGCCGGTGGCTTCGGGGCGGATCAGGCTGCCGCCGAAGGTCAGG
>DALZRX010000214.1:0-4149 GCA_032015805.1 Achromobacter sp. | reverse complement strand
GCTGGCGGTGGAGTTCGACAGCTTCTTCATCATGCCGGCCATGAAGCCGACTTCGCGCGCGCCCACGCCGATGTCGCCCGCGGGCACGTCGGTGTCCGGGCCCAGGTGGCGGTACAGCTCGATCATCAGCGCCTGGCAGAAGCGCATGACTTCGGCGTCGGACTTGCCCTTGGGATCGAAGTCCGAGCCGCCCTTGCCGCCGCCCATCGGCAACGTGGTCAGCGAATTCTTCAAGGTCTGTTCGAAGGCCAGGAACTTCAGGATCGACAGGTTTACCGACGGGTGAAAGCGCATGCCGCCCTTGAACGGGCCGATCGCGGAGCTGTGCTGGATGCGGAAGGCGCGGTTGACCTGGGCACGGCCCTGGTCGTCGGTCCAGCAGACGCGGAACTGGATGACGCGCTCGGCTTCGACCAGGCGCTCCAGCAGGGCATGTTCTGCGTAATGGGGATGCTTCTCGACGAAGGGCCACAGACTGAGCATCACCTCCTGGACGGCTTGCATGAACTCGGGTTGCTGCGGGTCGCGCGCGGCGACGCCACGCAGGAAGTCGTCCAGACTCTGCACTTTCACCATGATCTCCTCGGGGGTGCTTCGAATAGGTGCGGAAACTGCGCCAGATTGGGGCGCTATCAACATGTTTTGGTGCATGGCTGCACCTGTATGGTGCGTGGATTGTAGGGGCAAAATGTTGCCCTGCGCAAAGCCCAAAACCGCGCCATCGCGTTGATATCAAAAGGATTTTTCGCAGATTTTAATAGGGACGCATATAACCGCGCTGCGCTGCGATTTGCAGATGTGGAACCGCTTGTCACGCGGCAAGGCTTGAAATTCAAGGGAAAATTAACGTGTCCCCAATTAATTCGGGCGACGCTTCATAGGGGAGGCGACTGGTTGCGCCGGGCCGTTGTCGCGGCCGGCGAGCGCGCAGAGGTGCGGCCGCCGGCAACGGGCAGATATTACGTCCCCTATTTTTTGTTGACGAAAATCAGGCCCGCAAGGTGATGTCGTAGTCGATCGTCAGCGGGGCATGATCCGAGAAGCGCTCGTCCTTGTAGATGGCGACGTTGCGTGCCTTGGCGGCGATGCCCGGGGTAGCGATCTGATAGTCGATACGCCACCCGACGTTCTTCGCCCAGGCCTGGCCGCGGTTGCTCCACCAGGTGTATTGGTCGGGGCGGTCATCGATGGTGCGGAACACGTCCACAAAGCCGCGCTTGTCGAAGACGTCGGTGAGCCATGCGCGCTCTTCGGGCAGAAAGCCCGAATTCTTCATGTTGCCCTTCCAGTTTTTCAGATCGATTTCCTTGTGCGCGATGTTCCAGTCGCCACAGATGACGAATTCGCGGCCGGTCGTCTTGTGCTCGTGCATCAGGGCATCGATCCACGGGCCGAACCGGTCCAGGAAGCGGTACTTCGCCTGCTGGCGCTCGTCGCCGCTGGAGCCGGAGGGCAGGTAGGCGCTGATGACCGACAGATCCTTCCAGTCTGCCCGGATGATGCGGCCTTCGGGATCGAATTCCTGGCAGTCCAGGCCGTTGTTCACGCGCTCGGCGGGATCGCGCAGGTAGATGCCCACGCCGCTGTAGCCCTTTTTCACCGCGTGGTGGAAGTGGCCGGTGTAGCCGGGCGGATGGCGCAGCTCGTCGGTCAGGTCTTCGTGCGAGACCTTGATTTCCTGAAGGCACAGCACATCGGCGGCGTGCTTTTCCATCCACGGTTGCAGGCCCTTTTTAAAGGCGGACCGGATGCCATTGAGGTTGATCGACGTGATGCGCAGCAAAGCGAAACTCCTGAAATGCGGCCGCGGGGTGGCGGACAATGCCAGGAATTTAACCGACTCCGCTGCGTCCGCCTGGAACCGCCCCGACAGCGGATAAAATGCGGGGTCTGCCACCTACCGGATCACCTTGCATGCCCGCCGCCCAGTCCTCTGTCACCGCCCTGGATTTCGTCCGCTTTGCCTTGAACGAGGGCGTTCTGCGCTTCGGCAGCTTCAAGGTCAAGTCGGGACGCATCAGCCCCTATTTCTTCAATGCGGGCCTGTTCAACAACGGCCGCTCGGTCGGCAAGCTGGCGCAGTTCTATGCGCAGGCGCTGCTGGATTCCGGTGTGGAATTCGACATGCTGTTCGGACCTGCTTACAAGGGCATTCCGCTGTCGACTGCCACCGCCGTGGCGCTGGCCGGCCATCCGGACATGCAGGGCCGCGGCGACGTGCCCTTTGCGTACAACCGCAAGGAAGCCAAGGACCATGGCGAAGGCGGCACGCTGGTCGGCGCGCCGCTCAAGGGCAAGGTCGTCATCATCGACGACGTCATCACGGCAGGGACGTCGGTTCGCGAGTCGGTGGAGATCATCCGCGCCGCAGGTGCCGAGCCGGCCGCGGTGCTGATCGCAATGGACCGCATGGAGCGCGCCGGCCCGGACGACGCCTTGTCGCCGCACTCGGCCGTGCAGGACGTCGCCAAGACCTACGGCATTCCGGTGGTCGCGATTGCGTCGCTGACGGACATCCTGGCGCTGCTGCAGGACGATGCGTCGTTTGCCGAGAACCGGGATGCGGTGCTGGCGTACCGGACGAAGTACGGGGTGAAGTAAGCGCTCGTCCGCTGGAAGCAATAAATAGGGCGGCCACGGGCCGCCCTTTGTCATTGAGGAAGATAGCGCGCCGCAGGTTCGGCGACGCCATGGGGTTGCCCGAAAACGGCGACGCCGCTGGCTCGCGCCGCGTCCGCAAGTTTGCGGTCAAAGGTGGCCAGGCAGGCGCGATGGCGATGGGCGAGTTCGAGATAACTGGCGTCATACGCGGTCAGTCCGTGTGCCCGCGCGAGCTGGCAGGTGCGCGAGATGCTGGCGGCGGCCTCGTTTTGGTCCGGTGAAATGGGCAGGTTGTCCAGAAGCGAATTGAACGCGGATACCTGACCCTTGGATATGCGAGCGCTGCGCTCGGTCCGCAGAACGCCATTCGCGACTTCGACGCGCCAGATGTGCGGGACGGTGTTTTGCGAGCCGTGCGTGACATCGAGCAGATGCCGGGCAAGCAGCGATTCATTGACGTCCACGCGGTCGAGCAGCCACGCCAGCGCGACCGATGCATCCGGTACCAGGCGGATGGTGTTCATTCCCGTCCTTCTTCTATCCAGGAGCGAATGACCTCGTGGGAAACGGGTGCGCCGGTGTTCAGCCGTTTCATGGCTTCCAGCGCATCGTGGGCGTCCAGCGAGGTGTCAGGCAGGACGGGCGTCAGCCTGGCGCGGCGCACGCCGTCAACAGCGATGATGAAGTGCTGGCCCTGATCGAGGGCCTGCAAGTAGTCGGTGAATCGGTGCAGCAGGTCGTTGCTGCTGATCTCGATGTAGTTCATGGCCAAGCCTCCGGCGAAATCGACCAGACCATTCTTGGCCAAACAAAAGGCCGCGGCAAGATGCCGCGGCCTTCGATTCAGTCTGATATTGCGCGGATCGCCCGCTAGGCGAGCCGGCACACGATCAGCTATCCAGCTTCTGCTTCAGCAAGTCGTTGACCTGCTGCGGATTCGCCTTGCCGCGGGCGGCCTTCATGATCTGGCCGACCAGGGAGTTGAACGCCTTCTGCTTGCCGGCGCGGTATTCCTCGACGATGGCCGGGTTGGCGGCCAGCACCTCGTCGATCATCGCACCGATGGCGCCGGTGTCGCTGATCTGCTTCAAGCCGCGAGCATCAATGATGGCGTCGGCGTCCCCGCCGTTTTCGCCTGCCCACATGGCGCCGAAGACCTCGCGGGCGATCTTGTTGGAGATCGTGCCGTCGATGATGCGGCCGATCAGGGCCGCCAGCGCCGGCGCCGCCACGGGCGATTCGGCGATGGTCTTTTCTTCCTTGTTGAGTACGGCGGCGACTTCGCCCATGACCCAGTTGGACGCAAGCTTGGCCTGGCCGGCCGGCAGCGCGTTGGCGACGGCCTGGAAGTAGGCGGCCAGGTCGCGGCTGACCGTCAGTTGCGCGGCGTCGTAGGCGGGAAGGCCGTATTCGGTTTCGAACCGGGCGCGCTGCGCGGCCGGCAATTCGGGCATGGCGGCGCGGACCTCGTCCACCCAGTCGCTGGAAATCACCAGCGTGGGCAGGTCGGGATCGGGGAAGTAGCGGTAGTCGTGCGCGTCTTCCTTG
>DALZRX010000213.1:0-6962 GCA_032015805.1 Achromobacter sp. | reverse complement strand
GTCATTCGAAACCACGCGTTCCGGCAGGAAGCTGCCGGTGCCCGCGATCACGGAGTATTTCATTGCGGTATCCATCAAGCGGTATCCCCAGCCACGTTGGGCGACGCCGCCGATGGGCGATCGCCGGATTGAACGCGCTTGGTAATTTGAGCGACCGTCTGAGCGGTGCGCTCCAGCAGTTTACTCACTACGGCTTCGCGGGCGCGTTGCAAGGCAAAACCGAAGGCGTAAACGTCCGCGGAACCGTGGCTCTTGATGACCACGCCGCGCAAGCCGAGCAAGGCCGCGCCGTTGTAGCGGCGGTTGTCCACGCGGTTGCGCAGGCGGTTCAGCACAGGCTTGGCCACCGCGCCGGCGATCAGCGTGATCAGGTTGCGTTTGAACTCTTCGCGAATGATGCTGGACAGCATCTTCGCCAGCCCTTCGACGGACTTGAGCACGACGTTGCCGACAAAGCCGTCGCAGACGACGACGTCGACTGTGCCCTTGAAGATGTCGTTGCCTTCGACGTTGCCGTAGAAGTTCAGCGGGCTGCCGCGCAGAAGCTCGGCGGCTTCCTTGACGACTTCGTTGCCCTTGATGACTTCTTCGCCAATGTTCAGCAAGCCCACGGTGGGGTTGTCGCGATGGTCCACCGCCTGCGACAGCGCGGCGCCCATGATGGCGAATTGCAATCTTTGTGCTTCAGTTGTTCCAGCACCGCAAACGGCGACGGACGCTTGACAGCGGGCTCCTCTTGAGGAGCTTCGCTGGCCTTGGCCTGCGCGCCCGGGCATACATCATGCTTGGGCACATACGGAATGCTCAGAATGAGCTCATCTTCGATCTGGGCCAACAGATCAAAGTGATGCGATCCCACCACCTTTTCAGGCATGTGGACCGCAGAATCCCTTCCTACGCCTTCGTCGCCCTCGTCATCATCATCGTCGCCATGGTCGGCAAAGGAATGATCGTCGTCGAGGTCGTCTTCGGATTTGACCAGTTGCAGCACCACTTCGCTGTCGACCGGATAGGCAAACGGCACATTGCAACGCTGGCACACGACTACCGGGTTCGCCCGCACGTGCAGACGCAGAAGCCATTGACCCAAGAGCAAACCGGTCTTGCCTACTTCGCCTTGCACGGACCAGGTCACAAGTCCGGCTTCGCCCAGGGGTTGCTCGGGCAAACCGTCAACCGCGCGGGCCAGACGCACCAAGGCAATGCTGCCCTGCGCGCTTTTACCCGACCGGGCAAAAGCAAAGGCGTCGATGCGCTTCATGCCGGCATTCACACCAGCATCGGCCGATCCGTCCGCGCGGCGAACCTTGTCGCCAGGCTTTCCCTTCGGTGTCATGATGATGTTCCTGCAAAAATGCCGCAAAACGTTAGATAATACTGTGACTTACGTATTACCGTCAAATGCCGCATGCCTCTCAAGCCCAGCCTGATCCTCGCGTCCAGCTCGCGATACCGTAAAGAACTGTTGTCGCGCCTGCGCCTGCCCTTTACCGCGATTTCCCCCGATGTAGACGAAACGCCACAACCCGGTGAAACACCCGAGGTTCTCGCGCTGCGCCTGTCGGTTGCCAAGGCAATGGCGGTGGCAGCCAGACACCCGGGCAGCATTGTGATCGGCTCGGACCAGGTAGCCACCGTCGACGGCGCCCCCATCGGCAAGCCGGGTGACTTTCCACGCGCCCAGGCGCAGCTTCGCGCACTGTCGGGACGGCAGGTGGAGTTTCACAGCGCACTGGCGGTAACGGACGGCCAACGCGTGGAAAAGGCCGACATTGTTACGCGATGCCGATTCCGCCAACTGTCCGACCATGCCATCGACGCATACCTGCGCGCCGAAGAGCCTTACGATACCGCAGGGAGCGCCAAGGCGGAAAGCCTGGGCATCGCCTTGATGGATAGCATCCAGAGCGACGACCCCACCGCCATCATAGGCCTGCCGCTGATCGAATTGACGCGCATGCTGGCAACTTTCGGACTGGATCCGCTCGAAGCCCCCGGAGCGCCCAC
Organism: Achromobacter sp.; assembly: GCA_032015805.1. Taxonomy (GTDB): domain Bacteria; phylum Pseudomonadota; class Gammaproteobacteria; order Burkholderiales; family Burkholderiaceae_B; genus Achromobacter. Next base: position 4,955 of record DALZRX010000213.1, on the reverse strand, counting down.
ATGAGCGGCGCCCTGCACCTGATTCCCGTCAGCCTGGGCGATGCGCCGCCTGAGCGTTGGCTGCCCGCCGACGTGCGCGCCCTTGCCGGCCGGCTGGATACCTACATCGCGGAAAACGCCAAGACGGCCCGGGCCTTTCTGAAGCTCATCGGCACCACGCGGCCGCTGCAGGAAATCACCATCCACACGCTGACCGACAAAGCCGACGCCGCCCAGATCAAGGCATGGCTCGACCCCGCGAAGCGGGGCGCGGAAATCGGCCTGGTGTCCGAAGCGGGCTGCCCCGCCGTCGCGGACCCCGGCGCCAAGGTAGTGGACGCGGCGCATCGCCTGGGAATCGCCGTCAAGCCCTGGGTAGGTCCATCATCGATCCTGCTGGGCCTCATGGCCAGCGGCCTGGACGGGCAGCGTTTCGCCTTCCACGGGTACGCGCCCGTGGACCCCGGCGAACGCGCCAAACAGTTGCGCGCCTGGGAGCAGCACTCCGCCCGGCACAACCAGACACAACTCCTGATCGAAACCCCCTACCGCAACGCCGCCATGTTCGCCACGCTGATCGCCACCCTCAAGGGCGACACCAAGCTATGCGTGGCGCGCTCGATGACAACTGCCGACGAATGGGTGGTCACGCACACGGTGGCCGACTGGAAGAAGCTGCCGGCACCCCAGCTCGACAAGCTGCCCACGCTGTTCCTGTACCTGGCCCGCTGACCATGATCCGCCTCTTTTGCACGCTGCTCACCGCGGCGGTCCTGGCGGGCTGCGCAGCGCGCGGCCCTGCCGGACTCGACCTGGACACCTCGATCACCGCCGTCAGCCAGAGCAGCCGCGTGCGTTCCGTGGTCGTGCACTACACCACCGTCGACGACGCCACGTCGCTGCGCCTGCTATCGAAGGGCAAGGTCAGCGCCCATTACCTGCTGGACCTGGACGGACGCGCCTATCGGCTGGTCGATGAAAACCGCGCCGCCTGGCACGCGGGCGCCAGTTCCTGGTACGGCAATATCGCGATGAACAGCACCTCCATCGGCATCGAGATCGTCAATCCGGGCTGGACCGAGGGAGACAACGGCGAACGCGTCTGGCACCCCTATGACGACCGCCAGGTGCGCGCGCTGACCCTCCTGTTGCGCGACATCATCCGCCGGCACAACATCGCCCCGGAAAACGTTGTCGGCCACAGCGACATCGCGCCGCAACGCAAGGTGGATCCCGGCCCGCTCTTTCCGTGGAAGACGCTGGCCGACGCCGGCATCGGACGCTGGTACAACGAGGCTGGCGCGTCCCAGCACCTGGCGCGCATGCAGCTCGAGGGAACTCCCGACGTGGCCTGGTTCCAGAAGCAGTTGCAACGGCTGGGCTACGCGTGCCCTCAGCACGGCACGCTGGACCGCGAGACGATCAATACGCTTGCCGCGTTCCAGATGCACTACCGCCCTGCCCTGCACGACGGCCAGCCCGACGCAGAGACTGCGGCCATCATGCTGGCGATGCCTTGGCAGGAGTGACGCGCTACGCGCGCCGGCGCCACCACGCCACCACGCGCCACCCCAGCAGGACCGCCAGGACGGCGGCGTAGATGGCCGGCTCCGTCAGGTCGTTCTTGCCCGCCTTGTGCCACCAGTAATGCAGGATGGCCAGGAGCCCGATGGCGTAGATGGCCCGATGCAGCGTCTGCCAGCGCTTGCCCAGGCGGCGCATCGCCCACTGCGTTGACGTGGCCGCCAGCGCCGCCATCAGCACGAAGGCCGAAAATCCGACCATGATGAAGGGTCGTTCGGCGATGTCACGCACCATTTCGGCTGGATCGAAGCCTCGATCCCACCACACCCACGCCATGAAATGAAGCGCGGCATAGAAGAAGGCGAACAGCCCGCACATGCGCCGCACGCGCACCAGCGCGGGTTGCCCGGTCAGGCGCCGCAATGGCGTGATCGCCAGGGTCACGAGCAGGCAGACAAGCGTCCACGTGCCTGAGGACCGGGTCAGGAACTCAACGGGATTGGCAGTCAGCCCGTTGTGCATACCCAGCCAGATCCAGCGCGCAAAGGGCGCAAGGCCCAGGAGGAACAGCAACGGCTTGAAGCGCCCGATCGTCCGGGCAGAGAGTTGCGCCTTTCCGGCGGACGATGCCGGGGCGGCCGGTGGTGCAACGGACATGGGTGCAGCCTCAGTAATTCGCCTTCAGGTCCATGCCTTGATAGAGCGAGGCCACCTGGTCGCCATAACCATTGAACATCAGCGTCTTGCGCTTGGGACTGAACAACCCGTCCTCGCCAATGCGGCGTTCGGTGGCCTGACTCCAGCGCGGATGGGCGACATTCGGGTTCACATTGGCGTAGAAACCGTATTCCTGAGGGGCGGACTTCACCCAGGACGTCATCGGCGGCTTTTCCACAAGCCGGATCTTGACGAGCGACTTGCCGGACTTGAAACCGTACTTCCACGGCACCGCCAACCGCAAGGGCGCGCCGTTCTGGTTGGGCAACACCCGCCCATAGACACCGAAGACCAGCATCGCAAGCGGATGCATCGCCTCGTCCAGCCGCAGCCCTTCAACGTATGGCCACTCCAGGATGGCGGCGCGCACGCCCGGCATGTTTTCCCGCTGCACGGCGGTCACGAATTCCACATACTTGGCATTGCCGTTCGGCTCCACCTGCTTGAGCACCTCTGAAAGCGAGTAGCCCACCCAGGGGATGACCATCGACCAACCTTCCACGCAGCGCAGGCGATAAACCCGATCTTCCATCGGCGCAAGCTTGAGCAGATCCTCGATGGTAAATGTGCGCGGCTTGTTGACCTCTCCTTCGACGCTTACCGTCCAGGGATGTGTCTGCAACTTGCCGGCATTTTTCGAGGGATCGCCCTTATCCACGCCGAATTCATAATAGTTGTTGTATGACGTGACGTCGGACAGCGAGGTCTGCTTGTCCATGACACTGAAGGCCGCATTGGACTTGCCGGGCAATGTGCCGGCCTCCTGCGCGTGGGCGGCGCGTGTCGCCCAGCCCGGCAATCCGACTGCGGCGGCGGCGGCGCCGGCCCGCAACATCAGCTCGCGGCGAGACCGCCAAACCGCTTCGGAAGTGATCTCGGAGGGGAGAAGGTCGTCGGGCTTGCGTATCAGCATCGTAATCTCCGGTGGGCGCAGGCGCCCTGAAAGCACGCCCCTGCATCAACAATGGACGCTGGCCGGGCTTACGTTATTCCGGCGCCTTCATGAAATCATGCCAAGGCGCCTTTCGGATAGACCTGCCGGCCGGACGGACGTTCCTGCCGGATTCAACTTCAGGACAGGGCGCTCGCACCCACGCGCGGCAGCAGCCATTCGCGCATCAGGGGCACGCTGTCGAACACGGCTTGCGGGGCACATCCCTGAAGTTCCTTCACGGTGTGGGCGCCGTAGGTTACGCCCAAGCCGTGAACGCCCGCATTGCAGGCCATCTGCAGATCGTGCGATGTGTCCCCCACCATCACGACCCCCGCAGGGTCCACATCCAGCTCCTGCATCAGTTCGTGCAGCATTGCCGGATGCGGCTTGCTGAAGGTCTCGTCGGCTGTACGGGTGGCGTGAAACAACGGGCCCAGCCCGGTCGCGGCAAGCGCGCGCGTCAGCCCGACACGGCTCTTGCCTGTGGCGACAGCAAGCCGTACGTTCTGGTTGGCCAGTTCGTTCAGCAGTTCGGGAATGCCGTCGAATAGGCGCAATTCGGGATCGCGCAACAGGTAATGGGTCCGATAGCGCTCAAGGAAGCGCGGCAGCATGGCCTGCGTCAATTCGGGGACGGCTCGGCGCAACGCACTCTCGAGCGACAGCCCGATGACCCAGCTTGCCTCGGACGCGGACGGCACCGCCAGTTCCAGGTCGCGGCAGGCGCCCTGGATGGCGGCCACGATGCTGTGCGTGGAATCCATCAGGGTGCCATCCCAGTCAAAGACGACCAGCGAATACGACATATCAGGCAGACTCCAGTGATTTCAGTATGTTCCGGCAAGCGGGCGGCAGCTCGGCGGTCAGTGTCATGGCCTCGCCCGTGAGCGGATGAGGGAAGGTGAGGCTGTGAGCATGCAGGAACATGCGGTTGAAGCCTTGCCGCGCAAACTGCGCCCGCACGTCGTCGCTGCCGTACTTGTCGTCGCCGACGATGGGAAAGCCGCTTGCGGCCAGATGCACCCGGATCTGGTGGGTGCGCCCGGTGCGCAGCTCGGCGTCCACCAGACTGTAACCGCCAAAACGCTGCTTGAGCGTCACGATGGTGTGCGCGGTCTGGCCGTCCGGGTCGACCTTGACGCGGCGCTCGCCGGACTGCGTGGTCCATTTTGAAAGGGACAGCTTGATGTGCTGCCGATCATTCACCCAGTCGCCCTCGACCAGCGCGAAATAATGCTTGTCGCTTCTGCCCTCGCGCAGCATGGCGTGCAAGGCCAGCAGTGCGCTGCGCTTTTTGGCCACCATTAGCAGCCCGGAGGTTTCGCGGTCGAGCCGGTGCACCAGCTCCAGAAACTTGGCCTCTGGCCGCGCGGCGCGTAATTGCTCGATCACGCCGAACGACACCCCGCTGCCGCCATGGACCGCCACACCGGCGGGCTTGTCCACGACCAGCATCGCGTCGTCTTCGAACACGATGGGGAATTCGGCGGCAGGCACGGGCCGGGGCTTGCCAGGGTCCGGCAGGCGCAAGGGCGGAATGCGGACCATGTCGCCTTCCTCCACGCGGTAATCAACCTGGATGCGTCCCTTGTTGACCCGGACTTCGCCGCCCCGGATGGCCTTGTAGATGTGCGTCTTGGGCACCCCCTTGCACAGCCGCATGAGGAAGTTGTCCAGACGCTGGCCGGCATGCTCGGCGCCCACTTCGACCATGCGAACGGCGGGGGCTGCTTTAGAGGAAGATACGGGGGAGGAAGTTTCTTTGCGCATTGCGGAAAGCGACATATAATCGGGACAGCCT
>DALZRX010000212.1:0-6968 GCA_032015805.1 Achromobacter sp. | reverse complement strand
GAGCCGCCGTCCCGCCATGGCGGCGATCTCGGCGCCCACGCCGGGACTGCCGGTGAAGCTGACCAGCGCCACGCCGGGATGCTCGACCAGCGCGCGGCCGGTATCGGCGCCGCCCGTGACCACGTTGAAGACGCCGTCCGGAAAGCCGGCGGCCTGCACCAGGCTGGCGAACTCCAGGGTCGAGGCGGACGCATGTTCGCTGGGCTTGACCACCACGCAGTTGCCGGCGGCCAGCGCCGGCGCCAGCTTGTTGGCCAGCAGGGCCAGCGGCGAGTTCCAGGCCGTGATGAGGGCCGCCACGCCGAAGGGTTCCAGGCTCAGGTAGTCCAGCGTGTCCGGTTGGTCCAGTGGAATCTGTTGGCCGTAAAGCTTGTCGGCGTAGCCCGCGTAGTAGCGCAGTTGCCGTCCCACCCACACCATCTGCGGCCGGGTCTCGCGGATGATCTTGCCGTTGTCGGTAGATTCGATACGCGCCATCCGGTCGGCGTTCTGTTCGATCAGTTCGGCCAGGCGCAGCATGCAGTGGGCGCGCTTGATGCCGGGCGTGTGGCGCCACGTCTGTTCAAAGGCAAGCTCCGCCGCCTTGACGGCGCGGTCGACGTCCTGGGCGCAGCCGTCGGGGATTTCCGCCCATGCCTCCCCGGTGTAGGGATTGTGGGTGGCGATCATGCGTCCCTGCACGGGCGGGATGCTCTGACCATTGATGAACAAGCCAAAACGCTGCATGGGCGCGGTCTCCGATTGGCATGAGGGGGATTCTTGTTGCGAAGCGGGGCCGGTGCTTCAGGAGCCTGCCGCTTCGTGCCATGCGCAAAGTCTGGGGCCGCGTCTTGCACGCGTCCAATACGGAATTACGAATTCTGTGATAGCGAACCGTGGCGTGCGGCGGGGCCGCAGCCGGGCGCAAGCCGGGCCGTGGGGGGCGGGCGTATCAGGAGGGGGGGGGATTACCCGCCCGTCTTCTTGTCCTTCCGATGCGATCGGAACAGAAGATGGGTGGACGCCAGATGAAAGCGCACGGCGATCTGGGCGCACTCGGGATCGCGGGCGCGGATGGCGGCGATGATCTGACGATGGTGTTCCACGCTGCGCAGCATGTCTTCGCGACCGTAGAAGTAGAACGAGCCGATGATGATCGGCATGTCGAGCAGGTTCTCGACCAGTGAGCGCACGCGTGCCGACTGCGCCGCTTCCAGCAGCGCGTGGTGGAACAGGTTGTTGTAGTGCTGCACTTGCGCCACGTGGTCGGGCGCGCCGGAATTGACGGCGTCGAGCATGCACTGGTTGATGCGCTCGAGTTCGTCGATCTGTTCGGGGGTGGCGCGTTCGGCGGCGGCCTTGGCGGAGTAGGGTTCGAGCAGCATGCGCAGCTCGAAGGCTTCGTCGATGTCGCGGTCCTGCCAGCCCAGCACGACCGCGCCGCGGCGGCCTTCGCGCGTGACGAGGCCGTCCGCGATCAGGCGTTCGATGGCGTTGCGTACGGGCGTGCGGCTGACGGAGAGCTGGGTGGCGATGTGTTCCTCGCGCAGCGGTTCGCCGGGCAGGAACGATCCGGCCATCAGCCGGCGGCGCAACTCTCCGTATACGTAATCACTGGCGCTCGACATGACGCGGCTTGGCCCTTCTCGGAATTGGAAGCTGGGACTATAACAACGGCGCGCGCGGCCATGGACGCCGAGGCTTCGGCCGCCGCGCTCGCGGGTTCTACACGTTCACCCCGTATTCAGCCAGGCGCGCCAGAAAGCGCGGCCAGACTTCCGGATTGAGCAGGCGCGCCGGCTTGCGGCCGGCAAGCATGTCCATGATCTGCGTAGCCGAGCCCTGCGCCACCTTGCGGCGGCCTTCGTGCGTGACGCCGCCCGTGTGAAAGGCGGCGGCCACATCTGGGCGCTGCAGGAGGCCGCTGCGCGGAGGCGGCGGTTCCACTTGCCACACGTCCAGGCCAGCACCCGCAATATGCCCGGATTCCAGCGCCGCGAGGAGGGCGTCTTCATCATGGATGCCGCCGCGCGCGGTGGAGACGAACAGCGCGCCGCGCTTCATCCGGCGCAAGGCGGCGGCGTTGACCATCCCACGCGTGACGGCGTTCAGCGGGCAGTGCAGGCTGACGATGTCGGCCTGTTCCAGCAGCGCATCGAACGAGACCGGCGCCGCGCCGCGTTCGGCGATCTGCGCGTCGGTCAGCAGCGGATCGTACGCAACGACCTTCAGGCCGAAGCCCGTTGCAATCCGCGCCACCCTGCGCCCGATCTCGCCGATGCCGACGATGCCGATGACGCGGCCTTCGATCTCGTGGCCCATCAGGGCCTCGCGGCTGACGGCGGGGCCCGCGCGCAGGGCGGCTTCCGATTCGCCCAGCCGCTTGACCAGCGACAGCAGCAGGGCAAAGGTCATTTCGGCGACCGATGCGGCATTGGCGCCAGCTTGGTTGACGACGGCCACGCCCGCGCGGGTGCACGCGCCCACGTCCACCGTGTCGTAGCCCGCGCCACCTGAGGACACGCACAGCAGTTGGGGACATTGGGCCAGGAGATCAGCCGACACCTGCCAGCGGGCCGGCACCTCGTCCTTGGCCGCGCTGACGTGGTATGCGTGCGCGCCGGCCAGACCGGCCGCCGTCACAGCATCGCCATCGGCCGGCAGCACGCGCAGGTCCAGCGTGTCGTCCCGCGCAATCGTCTCGTCGAACACCGGATCGATCCACAGATCCAGGCGCGCGACGCGCAGCTGGGGCCTGCTGAGTGCCGCATCGCTCATGGTCAGACTCCCGTGCAGCCCAACGCGCGCAGACGGGCGTCGACCCACGACGTATCCAGCGTGCCGGCGGCAATGTCCGCCAGCATCTTGGTTTCCACGTCGTGCTTGGCCGCGGCGGCCTCAAAAATGGCTTGCGCCTGCTCGTACGGCACTGCAAGCAGCCCGTCGTCGTCGCCCAGGATCAGATCGCCCGGAGCGATGGTCATGCCGTCCAGCGCGACCACGCAGTTGATTTCGCCGGGGCCGTCCTTGTACGGGCCGCGGTGCGTGACGCCGGCCGCGTAGACGGGAAACGCGCTGCGGCGGATGGTGCCGCAGTCGCGGATGGCGCCGTTGATGATGATGCCCGCGATGCCGCGCGACTCGGCGTAGGTCGTCATGATCTCGCCGATGATCGCGTTGGTCAGGTCGCCGCCGGCATCGACCACGATGACGTCGCCCGGCTGCGCCAGGCTCAGCGCCTTGTGCACCAGCAGGTTGTCGCCAGGACGCGTGCGCACGGTGAGTGCCGGCCCGGCCAGCGGCGTGCCGTCGTGCATGGGCCGCAGGCGTGCGCCGCCGGCGGTCATGCGCGACATGCAGTCGCTGACGTTGGCGACCGGCACCTGGCGGAATTTTTCGACCAGTTCCTTGCTGACCGCGCGCTGGCGGGCGTGGATTTCAAAACCTGTCATCACTGCTCCTGATAGCTGGATATCTACAAATCGGGTTCACTGCTTGGGAATGCCGGCTTCCTGCACGACTTTGCCGAAGGCGTCGTGGTCCGTGCGGTGGCGGCGCGCCAGGTCTTCGGGCGAGCCCTTCAGCACGCTATAGCCTGCGTCCTCAAGCTTCTTGATCAGTTCGGGGTTCGATTGCACCTTCTGCAGCTCGCTGTTCAGCGCGGCGATCACGTCGTCCGGCGTCTTGCCCGGCGCCATCAGGCCCCACCAGATCGACTGATTGATGGTCGGAAAGCCGCTTTCGGGAAAGGTCGGCACGTCGGGCAGGGCGGGCGAACGCTCGCTCGCGACGACGCCCAGCGCGCGCACCTTGCCGCCGCGGATCTGCGGCAGCAGCGACGCGACGGAGCCAACGTAAATGTCGATCCGGCCGCTGGCCAGGTCGGGGAAGGCCTGGCTCCAGCCGCGGTACGGCACGTGCATCAGTTCCATCTTGGCGGCCTTGCGCCACAAGTAGCCGGTCAGGTCGCCCGTGCCGCCGATGCCGGGAATGCCGAGCGAAACCTGGTTGGGACGCGCCTGCGCGGCCTTGACGACATCGGCAATGGTCTTGAACGGCGAATCGGGCACCACGACGAAGACGCTGGGCGAAGACGCCACGGGGCCGACCGGCTTGAAATCCTTGAAGGTGTCGTAACTGAGCTTGCTGTATAGCCAGGGGTTCAGCACGATGTTGTCGGTCTGCGCCATGACCAGTGTGTGGCCGTCGGGTTGGGCGCGCGACGTAGCGTCCAGCGCAAGGTTGCCGCCGGCGCCGGGCTTGTTCTCGACGACGATGTTCCAGCCGGCGTCCTGGCCGATGGCGCTGCCGATCATGCGCGTCAGGGTGTCCGTGCCGCCGCCGGGCGGGAACGGCGAGATCAGCGTGATGGGGGCCTTGCCCAGATCGGCGCCGTGCGCCGCGGCGCAACCGAGCACCAGCGACGCGGCCAGCAGTTTCTTGAACAGTTTCATTGTCTTCCTCACGAAGTGTTGTGCAGATAGGGGTCCGCGTTCTGTGGCGCGGTGGGATTTCAGGACTGGCGGGCGAGGGCGGAGAGCCAGGCGAGGCGGGCTTCGACGGTGTCGGGCGCCGGGGCCTCTCCCTTGGCGCGCGCGGCTTCGATGCCGCGGGCTGACCGGGCAAATAGCTGTTCGACGCCATTGAGCACCAGCGGCTCCAAGCCTGCTTCGTGAATCTGGTCGCGAGCTTCGCGCACCTCGGCCAGCCGGCGCGGCGCATGCAGCACGTGCGAGCGGACAAACGAATCCATGAACGCCGTCAGCGGTGTGCGGTCGATGTCGGCCAGCACTTCGTACAGCGATTCACGCAGGCCCATGCGTTCGGCGGCCACCATGCATTCGACGGCCAGGCTTTCCATGCCCTTGGTCATCACGCTGCGCAGCAGCTTCAGGCGCACCGCGTCGCCGGGCTTGCCGTCGATGATCCGAACCGGCGCGCCCGCGCTTTCGCCCAGCGCCGTCACCAGGGGCGCGCCTTCGCCGGCGCAAAGCAGGGGTGTCTTCTCGGCCAACAGGGCGATGGCGCCCATGATTGCCACGTCCATGAAGGGGATGGCGCTCGCGGCAGCGGCCGCGGCCGCTTTCTGCATGTCGGGCGCGCTGGCGGTGGTGAAATCCGCGTAGACGGCGCCGGCGAGCATGTGGGGAAAGGCTTGCGCGGCGACTTCCGCCGCGCTGTAGCCGTAGACGGCTGACACCACGACGTCGGCCTCGGCCAGCCAGGCGCCCGGTTCGGCATGCAAGGCCGCGTCTGCGGCCTTGGCGCGGTCCGCCATTTCTGCGTCCGAGCGCAGGTCGCAGATGCCGACGATGCGATGTCCTGCGGCGATCCAGGCCCGGGTGTAGCAATGGCCGACCTCGCCGCATCCAATCAAAGCAATCTTCATTTTATAAACACAGAAAAAAAACAATGTGTGTTTATAAAACGGCCGGCCGACCTAGGGTAAGCCGGTGTTTACCCGAACATGAACCAAAATAAAGTACATAAAAAAAACATTAGTCGGTCAAGCTTGCCCCTTTTTTGGCACCTCAAGGGGAAAACCCGAATCCGGGTCACAACCCGCAATGCATCCTGCCCCGCTCGGCGCTATTGTCTGACCAAGCCCGCCGCGCCCGCCCGGCGGCTGCCGTACCCGACCCAGGAGGCACACCATGACTTACTCGAGCTACCACAAGAAGGACATCTTCGGCCGGCCCCTGCATGCCGAAACGCAGATGATGTCCTATGGCTACGATCCCTACCTGTCCGAGGGGGCGGTCAAGCCGCCGGTGTTTCTGACGTCCACATTCGCCTTCCGGACGGCCGAGGACGGCGCCGCGTTCTTTGACCTGGTGTCCGGTCGCAAGCCCTTGCCGCAGGGCGAGTCGGCCGGGCTGGTGTACAGCCGTTTCAACCATCCGAACCTGGAGATCGTGGAGGACCGGCTTTCGCTTCTGGACGGCTCGGCGGACGCGGTCGTGACCTCCAGCGGAATGTCGGCGATCAGCGCGGTGCTGATGGCATTCCTGCGGCCGGGCGACCAGTTGGTGCAGTCCGTGCCGCTTTATGGCGGCACCGAGACGCTGATCGGCAAGATCTTTCCGGAGTGGGGCGTGGGCTCGCATCCGGTCGCAGACGGGCTGTCGCCCAAGAACATGCGCACGGCGCTGGAAGCAGCCGCGGCGCAGGGGCCGGTGAAGCTCTTTTACGTGGAAACGCCCGCCAATCCGACCAATGCGTTGTTCGATTTCGAGGCCATGAAGAACGAACTGGATGCGTTCGAGACGCGCCACGGCTACCGGCCGATCTCGGTGTGCGACAACACGCTGCTCGGGCCGATCTTCCAGAAGCCGGCGGAGCACGGCGTGGATCTCTCGGTGTATTCGTTGACCAAGTACGTGGGCGGCCACAGCGATCTGGTGGCGGGGGCGGTCACCGGCAGCAAGGAGCTGATCAAGAAGGTGCGCGCCATCCGCAGCGCCTTCGGCTCCCAGTTGGATCCGCATTCGTGCTGGATGATCACGCGGTCGATGGAGACGGTGGTGCTGCGCATGAAGCAGGCGGCGCGCACGGCGACGCGCGTCGCGCAGTGGCTGGCGGGCAATCCGCACGAGAAGGTGCAGATCTTTCATCCTGACGTGATCACGGACCGCGCGTACCAGGAGGTCTACAAGCGCCAATGCACCGGACCCGGTTCAACCTTTGCCTTTGTGCTGGACGGCGGCCGCGAGCGCGCATTCCGCTTCATCAATGCCCTGCATCTGTTCCGCTCGGCGGTCAGCCTGGGCGGCACGGAGACGCTGGTGTGCCACCCGGCCTCGACCACGCATTCCGGGGTGCCTGCCGCGGAGCGCGATGCCGCGGGCGTGTCCGAGGGCCTGATCCGGGTTTCCATCGGCCTGGAGCACGAGGAAGACCTTATCGCGGACATGGACCACGCGTTCCGCAACGGCTGATCGCGCAAATCCGGCGCCCGCGTGCGCCGTCGCAGGCGGCGGTCGCGCGCT
>DALZRX010000211.1:0-6973 GCA_032015805.1 Achromobacter sp. | reverse complement strand
CTTCTTCAGCCAGGGGCCGGCGGCCATGCGGCCGCTCATCCTGAAGGACATCGCCGGCGAGCTGGGTTTGCACGAATCGACCATTTCGCGAGCCACAACGCAGAAGTACATGCTCACTCCCTTCGGTACGTTGGAGCTCAAGCGTTTCTTTGGCACGGGCGTTTCGACGGAAGGGGGCGACGCCACGTCGGCGACCGCGGTGCAGACCCATATCCGTCAGATGGTGGCCGACGAGAACCGCGCCAAGCCGTTGTCCGACAGCCAGATCATGCAAAAACTGGCCGATCAGGGGATAGTGATTGCCCGCCGGACGGTGGCAAAGTACCGCGAAGCGCTACGGATTGCCCCCGCGGCGCTGCGCAAGGCGCAGGCATCGGCACGCTGAAATAAGGGACATGCTTCGGCAAATTTGTCCCTGTTTTCAACGGCTTGCGTGACATCTTGGTTGCATAATTATTTGCGCGCAGGACTTGCCAGGGCCTCAATTTTTTTCGATAATCATTCGCATGTACATTTGCGTATGTAATGCCATCACCGAACGCCAAGTCCGCGCCACCGTGGACGCGGGCGCGACGACGCTTTCCGACCTGCAGTTCGAGCTGGGCGTGGCCACGTGCTGCGGCTGCTGCGCGGCAACCGCCGCCGAATACCTGCCGGGCGGCCGCTGCTCCAGCGTGTGCGACGTGCGCTCCATCGCAGTTCCGGTCAATGCTCCCGCCGCCCTCGTCGAATCGGACACCCCGGCTGCCAACAGCAGCTTCCCGATTCCGCTGGTCGCCATCGCCTGAGCATTGGTGTCTCTTTCCGGTTCGCTGCCTTCATGCGGCGAGCCGCGTCATTTCCTTCTCGCAAAAATCCCTGATATCCATCGCAAGCTGACGCGCGGGTTCACGCGCGGTGCCGGCCACGCATAACGCCAGTTCCGAGGGCGGTACCGCGGGCAGGCCCGCGTCCAGGATCTGGTGGCCCGCACCGATGCAGCGGCGTTCCAGCAGCGCGATCCCCAGGCCGCCCGCCAGTGCAGCCTGCACGCCCGACAGGTTGGGACTTTCATACGCGATGCGCCAGCGCCTTCCGGCCGACTCCAGCGCATGGATCGCACGGTTGCGGTAGATGCAGCCTTGCGGGAACGCCACCAGGGGCACGGGCGCCTCGGGCCCCAAGGGAATCCGGACCGATTCGCTGCCAATCCAGTGCAACTGCTCGGGCCAGGCCGCCAGCGCGGCGCCTGCGCCGGGTTCCCGTTTGAGCAGCGCCACGTCCAGGTCTCCGCGTTCCAGGCTGCGCGTCAGAACGGCGGTCAGGTCGCAGCGCACCGACAGTTGCACGGCAGGCCTCGTCCGCGAGAATTCGGCGACCACTGCGGTCAGCGCGTCGATCGCGAAGTCGTCCGGAATGCCCAGCCGGATCACGTCCACGCGTTTGCGGCCGCTGACGGCTTCCCGGACCTCGGTGGAGAGCGCCAGCATCCGGCGCGCGTAACCCAGAAGGCGTTCGCCTTCCTCGGTCAGCTGGACCTGGCGGCCCTCGCGCAGAAAGAGCGGACACTCCAGCGTGTCTTCAAGCTTGCGGATCTGCTGGCTGACGGTGGACTGGCTTCGGTGCACTCGTTCGCCGGCGGCGGTGAAGCCCCCGGCGTCCACCACCGAGACAAAGCTGTGCAAAAGATCGAGATCGAGCATGGCGGCACCTTTAGCCATTTGATTTTTAAATACTTTCGATCCGAATAAAGAGTTTGTCAATGGTTGGGGCGGCGCGCAGAATGCCGTCATTGCGCCGCGATTGCGGTTCCCGATTCCCTTGCCGGACCGACCATGAAGGCTCTTTCCACGCCTGCTGCCGCCTTGGCGGCGAACGACACGCCGGGCATCAGCCTGGCGCCGATCGCCGCGTTTTGCTTTCTGTGGAGTTCCGCGTTTGCGGCCGCGAAGATCGCGGTGCGCGACTGTCCGCCGCTCACGTTGCTGACCATCCGCTTTCTGATTGCGGGCGCGCTGATGCTGGGCCTGGCGGCGGCCAGCGGACGCTGGAAGCTGCCATCAGGCCGCGACCTGGCCGCACTTGTGCTGCTGGGGGCGCTCAACAACGCGCTGTACCTGGGGTTGAGCTGGTCCGGCATGACTACCGTGTCGTCCGCGTTCACCGCCGTGCTGATCAGTACGAACCCGCTGCTCATTGGCGTGCTGGCCGGCCCGTTGCTGGGCGAGCGCCTGAACTGGCGCAAGCTGCTGGGGCTATGCCTGGGATTGGCCGGCGTCGCGCTGGTGCTGCGCTCGCGGCTGACCGGCATGCAGGAAGACCTGCACGGCACACTGCTCGTGACGGGGGGACTGGTGGCGCTGGTGGCGGGGACCCTGCTCTACAAGCTGCTCAAGCCGACGTCGGGTCTCTGGACGTCGACCGGCATCCAATCGCTGGCGGGCGCCGCCGCGCTGCTGCCGTTTGCACTGGCCACCGAAAGCCTTGGCGAGGCGCGCCTGACGGCAAGCCTGATCTGGAGCATGGCCTACATGATCGTCGCGGTGTCGATGGGCGGCTACTACCTGTGGTTCATGATCCTGGGCCGCGCCAGCGCGACCTCGGCCAGTGCGCTGCATTTCCTGATGCCGCCGCTGGGATTGCTGTTCGGATGGGTGGTGCTGCGTGAGCCCGTTTCGTGGCTGGACCTGCTGGGGATTGTTCCCATCGCGCTCGGCATCTGGCTTGCGACGCGTCGCACGGCGTGACTTGAGGCTCGTTGAATGTTGAGCCGGGTCAACACGATCTGATCCGGTTGCTGATATGCAACGAGCCAGCATGACGCGTTCGTGGCGCGTGGCGGCGCGGCGCAAGTGCGGCGGGGGCGCGCGAATTGAGGCAAACCTGCCGCGGATTCAGCGCCATGCCTGTCCGCAACCCGCGTGATTGCGACACCGCGCTTGCAAGGCATCAAGCATGCATACTCATTCTCATTGGCTTGTCGCTTTCTTGTTGCGCTCCTAAAGCCGTTTACCAAATGCAGGCCAAGGCTAGTCGCCAGCCCGCGCCAAATGGTAGTCTGCATGGGTTGCGTACGCGCGGCATCGTGCGCTCCTTTGTCGCGATGCGCTCGCGTCGCGCCTGACTGCAAGGAGTCCATCATGAAAGGCGATAAAACCGTCATCCAGTTTCTCAACAAACAGCTGACCAACGAGCTGACGGCCATCAACCAATATTTCCTGCATGCCCGCATGCTGAATCATTGGGGCTTCGACAAGCTGGGCAAGCACGAGTACGAAGAATCCATCGGCGAAATGAAGCACGCCGATCGTCTGATCGCCCGCATCTTCATGCTGGACGGTCTGCCCAACCTGCAGGACCTGCACAAGCTGCTGATCGGCGAAGACGTGCCCGAACTGCTGGCCTGTGACCTGACGCTCGAGCAAGGCGCGCAGGCGACCGTCAAGGAAGCCATTGCCTATTGCGAATCGGTGCGCGACTACGTGTCGCGTGATCTGTTCCAGGACATCCTGGACGACACCGAAGAGCACATCGATTACCTGGAAACGCAGATCGACCTGATCGACAAGGTCGGCATCCAGAACTACCTGCAAAGCCAGATGTCCGTGCCCGAATAAGGCACTTGGCTGCAAAAGAATTGGCGCCCCGCGGGGCGCCAATTTTCTTTGCGGCAAACCTGCGTTTGCAGGTTGCGATGTCTAGCAGGGCCGACTTACTGCGGACGGGCCGGGCATTCGGCCATGGTGCCCCAGGCGCGGTTCGGCGCGCAGTACTTGTTGCGCGCGTTCCAGGAACACGAGGGGCGTTCGAAGAAGCCTTGCGTGGCGCATTGGGCCAGTTCGCGCCGGAGCGCATCCTGCCAGCCTTGCGCGCCGGCAGCCGGCGCGGTGTTGGGCGGCGGCGGGGGCGCCTGCACCATCTGCGGCGTGCCGTAGCTGCCGCCGGCGGCTACGCCGCCATTGATGGCGGTCGAGGTGCCGGGCACCAGCAAGTCCATGGTGCTGACATCGGACCCGCCCGAAGGCAGCGGTACTTGCGACGAGGCGGCGATTTCGCGCGCCTGCTCGGGGCTGATGCGCTCGCGCGAAAGCTGAACGGCGGGATCGCTGACCGTGTCGAACAGCGACACGGTATTGACCTGCCATTCGCGATCGGCCGGCTTGTCCGGCACGCCCAGCGTGCCATCGATGCGCGGCTGCGGCGGCTGCGCCACATAAGGACGGCCATTGGCGTCCAGCACGGGCTGTTGGGACGCTGCTGCGTCCTGCCCAGGAGCGGGCGCGGCGGTCGGCGCATGCGCCACCAGCCAGTCACCCAGTTGAATTCCGCCCCAAGCCGACGCGCCGAGCGCGATCAGGAGCGTTGCGAACAAAAAACGCCAAGACATTGCTACCCTCAATCTGCCGTGCGGAACCCGAACGGGTCTACGCCTTGTCTCCGAAAACCTTGCCACCGTGCTCCCGCATGGCGTGGAATTTCACATCGGGATACAGTTCCTCGGCGACGCGCAACTGCGCGGGAGAACCGATCAAAAACGCCGCAGCATCGACCACATCATAGGCGATATGGGCAGCATTGGCATCCATGAACTTGCGCAGCGCCTTGGGGTTTTCAGACGTAATCCAACGTGCCATTGTGTAGCGCGAAGGCAGCATCCGAGCGTCCACGCCGTACTCCGTCTTGAGGCGGTGCGCGACCACTTCGAACTGCAGTTGGCCGACCGCGCCCAGGAGCAGCGAACCGCCCGCGACGTCGGGACGGAACACCTGAATGGCCCCTTCCTCGCCCAATTGGGTGAGGCCGGTGCGCAATTGCTTCGTGCGCAGCGGATCCTTCACTTCGACCGCCTGGAACAGTTCCGGCGCGAAGAACGGCAGGCCGGTGAACTGCAGGGTCTCGCCTTCGGTCAGCACGTCGCCCAGTTGCAGCACGCCGTGGTTCGGAATGCCGATGACGTCGCCGGCATAGGCCTCGTCCAGGAGCTCGCGGCGCTGCGACAGGAAGGACACCACGTTGTTCGGGCGCATTTCCTTGTTGGTGCGCGCCACCTTCAGGCGCATGCCGCGCTCGAAGCGGCCGGAGCTTACGCGCACGAAGGCGACGCGGTCGCGGTGCGCCGGGTCCATGTTGGCTTGCACTTTGAAGACCACGCCGGTGAACTTGGGTTCCTCGGGTTGGACTTCGCGTTGCAGGGCCGTGCGCGGACCCGGGGGCGGCGCTTGCTCGACCAGGGCGTCCAGCACTTCCTGCACGCCGAAGTTGTTGATCGCCGAGCCGAAGAATACGGGCGTCTGCTTGCCGGCCAGGAACTGGTCGCGGTCGAAGGCGGGCGCCGCTTCGTTGATGAGTTCGATTTCGCCGCTGGCCTGGTCGAATGACCCGCCGAAGCGCTTGGCGATCTCGGGGTTGGTCAGGCCTTCGATGAAGTCGTCGTTGTCAGAGCGGCGCTCCTGGCCCGGACGGAACACGCGCATGCGGTCGCGCCGGATGTCGAACACGCCGCCAAACGACTTGCCCATGCCCACCGGCCACGAGAACGGCACGGCATCCATGCCCAGGTGCCCTTCGATTTCGGACAGCAGTTCGAGGGGCTCGCGCACTTCGCGGTCCATCTTGTTGATGAACGTGATGATCGGCGTGTTGCGCGCGCGGCAGACCTGCAGCAGGCGAATGGTTTGCGGCTCGACGCCATTGGCCGCGTCGATCACCATGAGCGCGGCGTCGACCGCCGTCAGCACGCGGTAGGTGTCTTCGGAGAAGTCCTGGTGGCCCGGGGTGTCGAGCAGGTTGATGACGCAGTCGCGGTATTCCATCTGCATCACCGAGGACGCCACCGAGATGCCGCGCTGCTTTTCGATTTCCATCCAGTCGGACGACGCGTGGCGCGACGCCTTGCGCGCCTTGACGCTGCCGGCAATCTGGATGGCGCCTGCGAACAGCAGCAGCTTTTCCGTCAGCGTTGTCTTGCCCGCGTCAGGGTGGGAAATGATGGCGAACGTACGGCGCCGTGCGACTTCGTTGGAAATGCTCATGGTTGGAGGATTCTACTTAACGCCGCTTTTCAGGCCGGCGCGGTCCGGTATCGTTCACGAAAACATGTGGGGCACGCGCCGTTGCCGGCCCGTGCCCCACGCTTCAGATTCAGTTGTGGCGGCGGAAGGTCGCCAGGAACACGCCAGCCAGGATGAAGAGCGACCCGAAGGTCCGGTTCATCCAGCGGATGTGCTTGGCGTCGCGCAACAGGCGCAGCACGCGCGCGGCCAGCAGCGTGTAGACGCCCATCGCCACCAGGTCGGTAAACGCCAGCGTGGCCGCCAGCGCCGCATACTGCGGCGTGAGCGAAAGCGCGGGGTCCACGAACTGCGGCACCACGGCCAGCAGGAACACCGTGCCCTTGGGGTTCATGGTGTTGATCAGGAAACCGCGCATGACGAGATCACGGATGGACGCCTGGCGGGGATCGCCGGCGTCCACCGCGACCGGTGCGGCGTCCGTGCGGATCTGGCGCACGCCCAGGTAAATCAGATAGGCCACCCCGAGGTACTTGACCACGTTGAACGCCATTTCCGACGTTGCCAGCACGGCGCCCAGACCCACGGCCACCACCACGAACTGGAACAGGATGCCCAGGATCAAGCCTGCCGTGTTCCAGTAGCCGCGCGCAAAGCCGTACTTCAGGCCGGACGACATGGCTGAAATCGCGCCCGCACCCGGAGAGAACGAAATGGCCCAGGAGGCCAGAAAGAACGTCAACCAGGTGGATAAGGGCATGATGGCGCGGGTCCGTGGATCGCAGGGTCAGGGTTGCTGTGGTTAGCGGTAGCCAGTGATATTACTTGCTTGCGGTTACTTGCCCAGCAGCGCCGCGCGGGGAGCGCCCGAGCGTCCCTGAGCCGGACGTCCTTCGGCCTGGCGCCCTGCACCGGCATTGCCGGCCGGACGCGACGAACCCTCGGGACGGCGATTCTGCTGCGGGCGGCCCTCGGTGCGGCCG
>DALZRX010000210.1:0-7015 GCA_032015805.1 Achromobacter sp. | reverse complement strand
TCGACGAAGCCGATCGACACCGACATCTCGCGCCAGCGCGCCAGTTCCTGCTGCAACGACTGGATCCTGCTGCGCGCCTGGTCGAAGGAGTCCCGGCCAAGGAACAAATGCAGCGGCGCGTACTGGGCCTGCGCGGCGTTGATCAGCGCCTGCGCCGCCTTGACCGGGTCGCCGCCCTGGTCCCATCCCTGCGGCCCGCGCGCCGCAAGTTCCGGGGAGTCCTCGGGACTGCCGGCGCGCATCGCTCCCGGATAAACGAGCGACACGCGGATGCCGAGCGGCGCGGCGTCGGCGGCCAGCGATTCAGTCAGCCCGCTGACGGCGAACTTGGCGGCGCTGTACGCGCCCCATTCCGGCGAGCCGCCGTCGAAGCCCAGGATGGAGGAAATGTTGAACACATGCCCGCCGCGTTGCGCGCGCAGGCGCGGCATCACTGCGCGGATGACGTTCAGCACCCCGAACACATGCGTATCGAACGTGGCGCGCAGTTGCGCGTCCGAAAGGCGGTCGAGCGCGCCCTGCACGCCCTGCCCGGCGCCGTTCACCACCACGTCAATGCCGCCGAACGCCGCCACGGTGGCATCCACGGCGCGGCGCACCGCGCGCTCGTCGGCCAGGTTGACCGTCAGGGGCAGGAACCGGCCTTCCAGCTTGGCGCCAACCGCCTCCAGCAATGCATCGCCGTCGCCGGACGTCGCCGCCACCTTGTGACCCTGGTCCAGCAGCATTTTGACCAGCGTGACGCCCAGCCCCGCCGAGGCGTCCGTCACCAACCAGATTTTTTCCGTATTCATGCGATTCCCGTCCCTAGCTTGCGGCGGCCGGCAAGATACCTGGCTGCCCAGCCGATGCCGCCGCGTTCCGCAAAGCCCCGGCAGGCATCGGCCTTGGACAGGATAGTAAGAATCGCCGGCGCGGCCGTACAGGCAGAATCTTGCGTGAAACCTGCCTATTCCTCCGCCGATGCGTGAAGGCGGTTCCCGGGGTCTTCTCGGCGCCGGGCCATGCCGCCGGACACCACGCGCCTGGCCATGACGGGCAGGCCGGGGCGATATGGCGGATAATCCGTCTGTTTCCCGCCGCCGCGCGCGGCGGATCATCGCGGGGGGCATTCCTCCCGCTGCTTTTGGAGTCAGCTATGTATCGCGGCATTGAGGCGATCGAACACTTCATGGAATCCATCGACCTGACGTGGCAACCCGGCCGCGTCCAGCGTGCCGAACTGCGCGTCAGCTACCGCATCGGCAATACCCGTCCGCTGGGCATCGACTGCACGCTGGTCGAATTCCATTGCGACGCCAAGCGGGCGAAAGTATGGGTGCCGGAGTTCTCGCGCACCAGTTTTCACCAGTGGTTCGAAGTGCCTTACCAGGAATTCGAATACACGCCCGGCGGGTCCATGCTGAAAATCAAGGCCGCCGCCCGCGGCAACGCGCCGCCCTACAGCGTCGGCATCAAGCCCCTGGCCTGAGCGACCGCGCCGGAACGCCGGTCATAGCTGCTTGTACATGATCGTCGTTCCATCCACCTTGGCCGGGTCCAACGGATCACGCGCGAAACCCGGTATCACGCCCACCGTCTGGTAGCCCAGCGACGCATACAGCGGCTCGGCTGAATCACCCGTGCGCGTGTCCAGCGTGAGCAGGCTGCGGTTCAGCCGCCGGGCCATGGCTTCGACCTCCTGCATCAGCCGGCGCGCAATGCCCTGCCGGCGGAAATCCGGATGCACCAGCAGCTTGCGCACCTCGGCGCGGTGCGGCTGGTTTGGCGGCGTGTCGACGTCCAGTTGGACGGACCCGGCAATGTGCCCGTCCACGCGCGCCACCCACAGCTTAACTGCGCCGCTTTCGACGCCCGGCATCACCTTGTTGCGCCAGAACGCCTCTGCCTCGTCACGGGAATACGGCAGCACGAAGCTGACGCTGGCGCCGCCGTGCACGCAGGCGTGCAGCAGGGTCGCGAGGTCGGGCACGGCGGCCGCGGCGGACTTGCCCGTCGACAGCGTCAATTCAAGATTTGCTGGATTCATGGCAGGCTCAGACAATGAAAAGCAGGTAGCGGGCGCCGCTGTGCGGCGGCGTGACAAAGGCGCTGGCGCCAAAAAGCTGGTAACGCAGGCAGTCGCCGGGAAGCAGTTGATGCGTCTGGCCGTCGGCCGTGATGGACAGTTCGCCGTCCAGCATCAGCAGATGATGTTCGAGGCCCGGCCGCGGGGGGTGTTCATAGGCGATGCGCGCGTCAGCGGCCAGCTCACAGGCCAGCACCTCGCCCGCCAGGCGCTGCGACGGCGGCGAGACCGAGCGGCGCCGGAATCCCACGCTTTCGTCCACCCACACCGCCTGTGCGCGCTCGGGCACGCGGGCGACGAAGTCGTCTTCGACCATCAGCATGAGACGCGACATGGTCATGCCATAGGCGGCGCAAAGCTTGCCCAGCACGCTGGCGGTAGGGCTGACCTCGGCATTCTCCAGGCGCGACAGCGTGGCCCGGCTGATGCCGGCGCGCCCCGCCAGGTCGTCCAGGGACCAGCCACGGTCCTGGCGCAGCGATTTGAGCCGGGCGGCAAGCCGGTCGTCGAGCCCCGCGTCGGCGGCCATGTCAGGTTTTTCCATATACGGGAATTTATCCCACATATGAAAACGTGTCGACTGCGTGTAATCCCCGATGCGGTTTTCCGCCGGCGCCCCGAAGACCGCCAAAGCCCCACGCCGCGGATTCGGCACAATAGCGGTCATGCAACTGGGCACAATCTTCTACATGACCATTTTTTGCGCGTTGACCACCGGTTGTTCCCTTCCCTCGCTGGATAAACGCAGCGTGTCGCAGGCGCTCACCGCCGAGGAAGCGCAGGCCACGCCACTGGGCCAGGCGATCGGCCCACGGGCGGCCGCGCACCCGGGCAAATCCGGCATCCATGCCCTCGCCCATCCGCTGGACGCCTTCGCCGCGCGCATGATGCTGGCGCGAGCAGCCGAACGCAGCCTGGACGTGCAGTACTACATCTGGCACGACGACATGACGGGCATCATGCTGCTCGAGGCGCTACACGAAGCCGCCGACCGCGGCGTGCGCGTGCGCCTGCTGCTGGACGACAACGGCACGGCGGGACTGGACCGCACGCTGTCCGCGCTGGACGGGCACCCCAACATCGAAGTGCGGCTGTACAACCCCTTCACGGTGCGCTGGTTCAAGCCGCTGGGTTACCTGACCGACTTCAGCCGGTTGAACCGGCGCATGCACAACAAGTCGTTCACGGCGGACAACCAGGCGACGATCGTCGGCGGCCGCAACGTCGGGGACGAGTACTTCGGCGCATCCGAGGGCGTGCTGTTCACCGATCTGGACGTGCTGGCCATTGGCAATGCCGTCAGCGACGTCTCGGCCGATTTCGACCGCTACTGGCGCAGCAATTCCGCCTATCCGGTGGCAAGCCTGGTCAAAAAAGCCGGGCCCAGCGAACTGGAAGAACTGGAGGCGAACGCCGCCGCAGTCGAGCATTCGCCCGAGGCCGCCGCCTATGCGCAGGCCATGCGCGACCTGCCCTTCATCCGGCAGCTCCTGAGCGGCGAACTGCCCCTGGAATGGTCGCCGACGCGGATGGTCAGCGATGATCCTCGCAAGACATTGGGAACCGCACCGCGCGAGGCGATGCTGCCGCACCAGTTGCATGAGATCGTCGGCGTGCCGGCAAAGGAGCTGGTATTGGTGTCGCCTTACTTCGTTCCCACGGCGCAAGGCACGCAGGCGTTCGCCAGGATGGCGCGCGATGGCGTCAAGGTGCGCGTGCTGACCAACGCACTGGAAGCCACCGACGTGGCGGTGGTGCATTCCGGCTACGCGAAACACCGCAAGGACCTGCTGGCCGCGGGCGTCGAGATCTACGAAATGAAGCGCGCCGCGCACGGCGTCGAGCGTAACAAGAGCATGGGTCCGTTCGGCAGTTCGGGCTCGAGCCTGCACGCCAAGACCTTCGCGGTCGACGGCGAACGCGTCTTTGTCGGCTCGTTCAACTTCGACCCGCGATCAGCGCGTCTGAACACCGAACTCGGTTTCGTGATCGACAGCCCCGCGCTGGCCCGCGATATCGAGAAAGCGTTCAACCAGGAACTGATTCGCACGGCCTACCGCGTCCGGTTGGACGACATGGGCAAGCTCTACTGGCTGGAGGAACGCGACGGCCACACGCTGCGCCACGATCGCGAACCGGGGGCCAGCCTGCTGCAACGCGCGACCGTCTGGTTTGCGTCGTTGCTGCCGCTGGAGCCGTTGCTCTAAGCCGCAACAAGCGGAGTGGCCGGCTTGCCTGCAAGGCGTAGACTGGACCCAGCGATTTCCCACCTTTACGCCGACCATGCCCCACACGTCCGCCGCCTCCCTGCTTGCGCAGCAGGACTGGACCCGCGCCGCCGCCGACCTCGACGCGCACGGCAACGCCATCCTGCCCGCCCTGCTGACGCCCGCCCAATGCGCCGACCTGTCACACGCCTATGGCCAGGACGACCGCTACCGCAGCCGGATCGTGATGGCGCGCCATGGATTCGGGCGCGGCGAATACAAGTACTTCCGCTATCCCTTGCCCGGCCTGCTTGCCGAACTGCGCGGCGCCCTTTACCCGCATCTGGCGCCCATCGCCAATCGCTGGAACCGGCAGATGGGGATCGGCGTGCAGTATCCCGCGGACCACGCGGCGTTTCTTGAGCGCTGCCACGCGGCCGGCCAGCGCCGGCCCACGCCGCTCATCCTGCAATACGGCCCGGGCGACTACAACTGCCTGCACCAGGACCTGTACGGCGAACACGTGTTTCCGTTGCAGGTGGCGGTGCTGCTGTCCGCGCCCGGCGTGGACTTCACCGGCGGCGAATTCGTCATGACCGAAACCGGCAGCCGCGAACAGCGTGCCGACGTGCTGCCCCTGCTACAAGGCGATGCGCTGATCTTCACGGTCAACCAACGCCCCGTGCCCGGCACACGCGGCTGGCGCAAGGCGGCCATGCGCCACGGCGTGAGCGAACTGCGATCCGGGCGGCGCCACACGCTGGGCATCATCTTCCACGACGCAGTGTGACCATGGCCACGACCCTGGATCTTTTCGGCGGCGACGATCCTGCCCAGCAGGGCCGGGTGACGTTGGGGCCGCAGTCAGTGGTGTTGCGCGGCTATGCGCTGCCGCGCGTCGACGCACTGCTGGCCGGCGTGGACGAGGTGACCGCACAGTCGCCCTTTCGTCACATGGAAACGCCCGGCGGCTACACGATGTCGGTGGCGCTCACCAATTGCGGCGAGCTGGGCTGGACCACAGACGCCCGCGGCTATCGCTACAGCCGCAACGATCCGCTGTCGGGACAGCCCTGGCCGGCGATGCCGGAAGCCTTCAGGCGTTTGGCGGTGGATGCCGCGATGCAAGCCGGCTTTCCCGGCTTTGCGCCGGATGCGTGCCTGGTCAACCGTTACGAGCCCGGCTCGCGCCTGTCGCTCCACCAGGACCGCAACGAACGCGACTACGGCGCGCCCATCGTATCCGTCTCGCTGGGCATGCCGGCGATGTTCCTGTTTGGCGGGGACGACCGCGCGGACCGGCCTGCGCGAGTGCCGCTTTTCCACGGCGACGTGGTCGTGTGGGGCGGCGTGGACCGGCTGCGGTTTCACGGCGTGATGCCGTTGAAAGACCTGCCGCATCCCCGGTTGGGCAGCCAGCGCATCAACTTCACGATCCGCAAGGCGGGCTAGCGGCGCAGGCTTGTGCCGGCGCCCCCAGCCCCGGGGTTGACCAAGCCGCTTACGCCGCGCGCAACGACACGCGCGGGAAATCGACCGGCACGTCGAACGCCACGTTCACGTAGTTGGTGAACAGGTTCAACGCGACATGCGCCAGGATCTCGACGATCTGCTCGTCATCGAAGCCCGCCGCGCGCAGCGCCGCCACATCGGCATCGCCCACCTGGCCGTGCTGGCGCACCAGCTTCAGTGCGAAATCCAGCGCCGCCGCCGTCTGCGGGTCGTCGGCGCGGCCGGCCTGGGCAGCCGCCATCTGTTCGGCGCTGGCACCGGCCTTGCGGCCCAGCGCGGTGTGCGCGGCCAGGCAGTATTCGCAGCGGTTGCTGTCCGCGACGGCCACGGCGATCTTTTCCGTCAATTGCGGCGGCAGCACGCCCCCGCCCAAGGCGCCGAACGCGCCCCACATGCTTTTCAGGGCCGCCGGCGAATTCGCGACCGCGCGGAACATGTTGGGCGTCGCGCCGAAGGCGCCATGGATCTGGTCAAGAAGCGCCTTGCTGGCAGTGGGAGCGACAGAAGCGTCGATGAGTTGAACGCGGGACATGATGTTTCCTTTCAGTGAGTTGGGGGAAAGGCGCTGGGGATTCCCTGCTGCCTTTGCGTCAGTATGGGCGGGCCGGGAGTTATATTGGGCACCTATCGTCCACAATTCATACCTATCCGTCCAAGCCGCCATGACGCCTTCGCTTGACCGCCTATCCGCCCTGCTCGACCGGTTCCGGGTGCGGGCGCAGCTATTCCATGCCGGCCCGCTGTGTGGCCTGAACCGGTTTTCGCCCGAGCCCGGCCGCGCCTTCCTGCATGTCATGCGGCGGGGCGACATGGAGGTGGCGCACCGGGCAGGCAGCGGACTGCCGCGCCGGCTGCGCCTCGCCGAACCCACCCTGCTCTTCTATGCGCGCCCGGTGCACCATGAGTTCCACAATCCGCCCGAAGACGGCTCGGATTTCACCTGTGCCACGCTGCACTTTGAAGGCGGCGAGCACCATCCGCTGGTGCGCGCGCTGCCGCCTCTGATCGCGCTGCCGCTGGCGCGCGTCGGCGGCCTGGAGCAGGCGCTGGCGTTGCTCTTCGCGGAGACCGAACAGGTGCGTTGCGGGCAGCGGCTGTTGGCGGACCGCCTGTTCGAAGTGGTGTTGATCCAACTGTTGCGATGGCTGATCGACCACCCGGCCGAAGCGGGCATCCAGATCGGCCTCATGACCGGACTGGCCGAGCCCCGCCTGGCGCGCGCGCTGGT
>DALZRX010000209.1:0-7058 GCA_032015805.1 Achromobacter sp. | reverse complement strand
GGGGTCGACCTGCGCAAAGCCGGCGGCCCGCTGGCGGCGCACCTCCAGATGCAGCAGCACGCCCACGATCAGATAGCCCGCCACGAGCGCCGCAAACGCCCAGCGCCAGCCAACGGTGTCGGCAAACAGGCCGCCCGCAAGCTGGCCGGCCGACATGCCGAGAATGGTTCCAGTCAGAAAGCGCGCCAGCGTCGCCTGCCGGCGTTCGTACGGGACGTTGTCGCCGATCCAGGCCATGGACAAGGGCACGATGCCCGCGCCGGCAGCGCCAGACAGCGCGCGGCAGAACACCAGCATGTCGAGCGATTCGGCCATGACGGCGCCCGCGCTGCCCAGCGCGCACGCCACGGTGGCGACGCTGACGACGCGGTATTTGCCGTAGCGGTCCCCCACCGGACCGAAGAACATCTGCAGCACGCCATAGGCCACGGCGAACGCCGTGACCGCGCGCGCGGCCTGGCCGGTGGTGGTGCCAAATTCCGCCGCCAATTGCGGCAGCATGGGATCACAGATACGGAAAGCGCTGGCGCTGACGAAAGCGGCCAGCGCCAGCAGCGCGATCGCGCGTGCTTCGGAGGACAGGGCAGGCATGGATGACCGGCGGCGGGGCGAAAGTCGAAGCCCGCACCTTACCGCAGCCCGGCCCGCTTGGCGAAATGGCCGGGCGAAGTGTCCGCCCGGCGCAACGCTCAGTAGGCCAGGCGATAGCCCGCCGGCATGCGCCGGGCGGTCAGCAGCATGCCGCCGCTCTTGAGTTCGCGCAGCGACAGCTTGGCCTTCTCGACCTTCTCGACGCGGTAACGGTTCAGGTAGATCGGATCGGTGGGATCCACGGGCTCGCCCGCCGATTTGGTGGTGCGCATCGTGTAGATGCCGTCCGCCACGTTCCAGCAGCCTGTTTCGCGCAGCGCGGGACGTGTCTTGCGGCCGATCTTGAGCAGGGATTCGTAGGACATCGTGCCGTCGGGCGACAGCACGATCAGCGCTTGCATATCGCCTGCCACGTCGCGCGGACGCGAATTCGACAACCAGGTGCCGATCATCGGATCACCGGCCTTGGCGGGCGTGCAGGCCACCGGCTTGGGTGGTTCCGCAGGCTGGGCCTCGGTGATGGCGGCGGGCTTCCTGGCGGCGCACCCGGCCAGGATCACGATGGCGCAGGCAACGCCTGCCGTACGCAAAAACACACTGCTCATGACTTCCTCAGGACGTCCGCCGACGCGCGCGCCGATCACACCGGCGCGTCCCAGGCGCAGCGGACTTCACGCACTCTAAATAGGCGCCAGGGAAGAATCAACGAGGATCCGCGCCGTGTGCAATTGCGCAACAGTGTGACCTGCAGCGCGCCTCGCATCCGTTCGGAAACCGCAAAAATGCGTTGGTTTCTAGCGACAGCGGACGCGTATCCGCGCCCCCCCCGCAGCCGCGCGCAATCGCAGCGCCCCTCTATATATAGAGAGCGTCCGGCGGAGCTACAGCGGCAGGCGCTGTTCGTGCTTGATCTCGCGCAGCGCCACAATGGTGCGCGTCTGCCGGATGCCCGGCATGTTGAAGAGGAACCGGTGCAGGAAGCGGTCATACGCTTCGGGGCTTTCGACCAGGATCTTCAGAAGGAAATCCGAATCGCCGGTGACGGCATAGCACTCCAGGATTTCCGGCGCATCGCGCACCGACCGCTCGAAGTGTTCGACCGTGTTGGCCGAGTGCCGCTCCAGGCTGATCTGCGCAAACATGCAGCCCAGCCCCACCTTGCTGCGGTCGACTTGGGCGCTATAGCCCTGGATCACCCCGCTGGCCTCCATCGCCTTCACCCGGCGCCACACCGGCGCGGCGGACAGCCCCACCTTTTCGGAGAGCTGCTGCGCCGAGGCACGGCCGTCCTCCTGCAGGGCCTTAAGGATGCCGATATCGGTCTTGTCCATTCGTTTGTCTCCTGGTTTTTTTGAAATACGAAATGTTCATTGCGAATTATAGGGATAGCACGATCCAAAAACGCAATAAACCTGATCCCTCGCGAACCTATCATGGTGCCAAATACGAGGAGCATTCACTATGGACGGTACCCCCGCCGCCGCACCCGAGCTGGACCTTGAGTACCAGCTCGCCGACAACCTGACCCGCGAGTCCGGCCGCATCTTTCTCACCGGCACGCAGGCCCTGGTGCGCATGATGCTCACGCAGCGTCGGGTGGACCGCGAGCGCGGGCTGAACACGGCCGGCTTTGTGTCGGGGTACCGCGGATCGCCATTGGGCGGCGTGGACATGGCCATGTGGAAGGCGCAAAAGGCGTTGGACGCCAATCAGATCACCTTTCTGCCCGGCATCAATGAAGACATGGCCGCCACGGCGGTCATGGGCACGCAGCAGGCCGGCGTGCGCGCGGACCGCAACGTCGATGGCGTGTTCGCCATGTGGTACGGCAAGGGTCCGGGCGTGGACCGCGCCGGCGACGCGCTGCATCACGGCAATGCCGCCGGCGCTTCGCGCAACGGCGGCGTGCTGGTCGTGGTGGGCGACGACCATACCGCCGTGTCCTCCTCGATCCCGCATGCCAGTGAAGCGTCGCTGATCGGCTGGCAGATGCCCATCGTGCATCCGACCTCCATCGACGAATACGAGACGTTCGCGTTGTGGGGCTGGGCGCTCTCCCGTTATGCGGGGACGTGGGTCGCCTTCAAGGCGGTGTCCGAGACCATTGAAAGTGGCCACTCGTTCGCGCCAGCCCCCATTCAGACCTACGACATGCCCGCGGATCCCGACATGCCGCCGGGGTCACTCGAGTATTCGGCGCGCGACTTCCTGTCGCTGGCCGTCGAGACGCGCATGAACCAGCGCATGAAGGCGGTCGCCGCCTTCGCGCGCCGCCACAGCATCGACAAGGTGACCTGTCCTGCGCCGAAGGCCACGGTGGGCATCGTCACGGTGGGCAAGGCCCACCTGGACACCATGGAAGCGCTGGCGCGCCTGGGCGTGGACACCGTTACGGCCAACGCGCCGGTACGGATCTACAAGCCGGGCCTGACGTGGCCAATGGATACGGGCCGCCTGCTCGAAGTTGCGCGCGGTCTGTCGCACATCCTGGTCGTCGAGGAAAAAGGCGCAGTCGTCGAAAGCCAGATCAAGGACATGCTGTTCAACCTGCCCGAGCGGCCGACGGTCGTGGGCAAGAAGGGGTTGGAGGGCGAGCCGATGGTCCCGTCGGCCGGGCAACTGCGCCCGTCGCTGCTGGCGGCGCCGCTGGCCGGCTGGCTGTCGCGTGCCGCAGGCATGCCGCTGGGCCCTGACCTGTCGGCCTTCGAATGCCAGGCACCGCTGTCCAATGACGCGGACGGCATGCGCCGCCGCCCCTACTTCTGTTCCGGCTGTCCGCACAGCACGTCGACCAAGGTGCCCGAAGGCAGCCAGGCGCTGTCCGGCGTGGGCTGCCATTACATGGCCGCCTGGATGGACCGCGACACGGGCGGCCTGACGCAGATGGGAGGCGAAGGCGTCGACTGGATCGGCCTGTCCCGCTATACGAAGATGCCGCACATCTTCCAGAACATGGGCGAAGGCACGTACTACCACTCGGGCTACCTGGCCATTCGCCAGGCCGTCGCGGCGCGCGCCAACATCACCTACAAGATCCTCTTCAACGATGCCGTGGCGATGACGGGCGGGCAGCCGGTGGACGGCCCCATTTCCGTGCCCCAGATCTGCCAGCAGTTGCGCGGCGAGAACGTGGCGCGCATCGTCGTCACCACTGACGAGCCCGAGAAGTACCAGGGCGTGGACCTGGGCCCCGGCATCAAGGTCCATCACCGCCGCGAGCTGGATGCGCTGCAGCGCGAGCTGCGCGAGATCCCGGGCGTGACGGTGCTGATCCACGACCAGACCTGCGCGGCCGAGAAGCGCCGCCGCCGCAAGAAGAACCAGTTCCCGGATCCGGCGCGCCGCATGCTGATCAACAGCGCCGTGTGCGAAGGCTGCGGCGATTGCGGCGTGCAGTCCAACTGCCTGTCGGTCGTGCCGCTGGAAACGCCGTACGGCCGCAAGCGCGCGATCGACCAGTCGAGCTGCAACAAGGACTATTCCTGCGCGGAAGGTTTCTGCCCCAGCTTCGTGTCGGTGATGGGCGGCAAGCCCAGGAAGAGTGCGGCGCCGAAGGCCGACCAGGAACGCCTGCAAGGCATGATCGCCGGGCTGCCGCGGCCCGATATGCAGCCGCTGGACCATCCCTACCGCCTGCTGGTCGCGGGCATGGGCGGCACGGGCGTCATCACCATCGGCGCCATCGTGTCGATGGCCGCGCACCTGGAAGGCCTGTCGGCCGCGGTGCTGGACCTGACCGGGCTGGCGCAGAAAGGCGGCACCGTCGTCAGCCACATTCGTCTTGCCCCCGCGGGCGCGAGCGCCGGCCCCGTTCGCCTGGATTGGCAGCAGGCCGATGCGGCCATCCTGTGCGATCCGGTTGCCGCCGTGGCGCCTGACTCACTGGGCGCCCTGCGCCGCGGCCACACCAAGGTCACGGTGAACACGTACGTGGCGCCCGTCTCCGAATTCACGCGAAACCCTGACGCCGCGATGCGCCCCGAAGCGCTGCTGGCCAAGATCCGGCACGCGGCCGGCGAGGCGGATACGGCAGCGATCGACGCGCACGAAGCGGCCCTGGCCCTGTTCGGTGACAGCATCCTGTCCAACATGTTCATGCTGGGATACGCCTGGCAGCGCGGCGGCGTGCCGCTTTCGCAGGCCGCCATCTACCGCGCCATCGAACTGAACGGCGTGGCGGTAGCGGCCAACCGTGCCGCCTTCGACAGCGGCCGTCTCGCCGCGCATCGCCCCGACGCGCTGGAAGGCGCGCTGCGTCCGCGCGCCCAGGTCGTGCAGTTGCACATTCCCGAAACGTTCGAACGCGCCGTGGCGCGCCGCATCGAAGACCTGACGGCCTACCAGGATGCCTCGTACGCCCGCGCATACCAGGACGTTGTCGAAGCCGTCGCGGCGCGCGAGCGGGCGCTGGCGCCTGATGCCAAGACGCCGCGGTTCGCCATGGCGGTGGCGCGTGGCCTGTACAAGCTGATGGCCTACAAGGACGAGTACGAAGTGGCGCGCCTTTATACGGGCGACGCCTTCAAGGCGCAGCTCGAGGGCCAGTTCGAGGGCGAATACAGCCTGCGATTCCACATGGCGCCGCCCATCTTCGCCCGCAAGGATCCGCGAACCGGCGTGCCGCGCAAGATGACGCTGGGCCCGCGCACGATGTCGGCACTGAAATTGCTGACGCGTCTGAAAGGCCTGCGCGGCACCTGGTTCGATCCGTTCGGTCACACTGCGGAGCGCAAGATGGAACGCGGGCTGGTCCGGGAGTACCGCCAGACCATTGATGAACTGCTCGCGGGGCTGACCCGGGACAACCTCGCGCAAGCGGCTACAATCGCCGCCCTGGTTGAAAACATTCGCGGCTTTGGCCACGTGAAGGACGCGAATGTCGGGAAGTATCGGACCGAATTGGCCCGGCTCATGCAAAGCTATACAGCACCGGCCCCGCACGCCACCCCCTTGCGGAAAACCGCGTAAACAGCCGGTCTGAGTGGTCACTGACCTGGGCGCGCCTTGCGGGGCGCGCCTAGTGCATTTGGTTACAATCTTTTGTGGGATTCGACTTATCTTCTTCTTGTCCCTGTAAACCTCGATCACTAGAATTAGTGGCCAACGAGGGGTGCTACACTACATCTTGTGGTCGCCAGAGCGCTGATTCCCGCCGGCCACGCCTTACGGACTAGCCCGTTCGGACGTTGCGACCCCCCATTACAAGATCCAATTTTGACCCGACATGACGCCGTCATGCCGCTATCTACGCGCTTTTACGCACAGGAGCTTCCATGCAGACTACGATCGCCTCTGTGACCCGGCCTTCGGCCGTGCCGCCCTCCCAAACCGACTCCCCCGCCGACGCCAACAGCGGCAAATGGGCCAGCTACAACATCATCCGCCGCAATGGCTCGGTGGTTGGCTTTGAGCCCAGCAAGATCGCCATCGCCATGACCAAGGCCTTTTTGGCCGTCAATGGCGGCCAAGGCGCCGCGTCCGCGCGTGTGCGCGAACTGGTCGAATCGCTGACCGGCCAGGCCGTCAACGCGCTGGTTCGCAACCGCCCCAACGGCGGCACCTTCCATATTGAAGACATCCAGGATCAGGTCGAACTGGCGCTGATGCGCTCGGGCGAGCACGACGTCGCGCGCGCCTACGTCCTGTACCGTGAAAAGCGCACGCAGGAACGCGCCGCCGCCGCTGCCGCCGAAGGCCAGCAGAAGGCCGCCGCCGCGCCGCAGGAACACGTGCTGAACGTCACCGACGGCGGCGTGCGCCGTCCGCTGGACCTCGCTGAACTGCGCGCCACCATCGTCGCTGCCGGCGAAGGCTTGTCCGAGTTCATCGACGCCGAAGCCATCCTGAAGGAAACGGTCAAGAACCTGTACGACGGCATTCCCGTCGACGAAGTCTTCAAGTCCGCCATCCTGTCCGCGCGCGCACTGGTCGAAAAGGACCCGGCCTACAGCCAGGTCACCGCCCGTCTGCTGCTGCACACGATCCGCAAGGAAGTGCTGGGCGAGGAAGTCTCGCAAGACGGCATGGGGACGCGCTACGCGGAATACTTCCCCACGTTCATTGCCCGCGGCATCGAAGGCGGCCTGCTGTCGCCTGAGCTGGCCAACTATGACCTGACCAAGCTGGGCAAGGCCCTGAACGCCAAGCGCGATCTGCAATTCGGCTACCTCGGACTGCAGACCCTGTACGACCGCTACTTCCTGCACATCCGCGGCACTCGCATCGAACTGCCGCAGGTCTTCTTCATGCGCGTGGCCATGGGCCTGGCGCTGCGCGAGTCCGACCGCGAAACGCGCGCCATCGAGTTCTACGAGATCCTGTCCTCGTTCGACTTCATGAGCTCCACGCCCACGCTGTTCAACTCGGGCACGCTGCACTCGCAGCTCTCGTCGTGCTACCTGACCACGGTCTCGGACGACCTGGAAGGCATCTACGACGCCATCAAGGAAAACGCGCTGCTGGCCAAG
>DALZRX010000208.1:6798-7082 GCA_032015805.1 Achromobacter sp. | reverse complement strand
CGACGTGGCCGCCCGCCGCGCGCGGGAGATCGGGCGCGGCAGCGCGGGACAGCTGACCGTGGGGCTCGTGTCCTCCGCGCTATTCGACACCCTGCCTCGCGCGCTGCGGCAGATGCGCGCGCAAGCGCCAGGCGTGCGCATCATCCTGCGCGAAATGAGCAACGCCGAACAAGCCGAAGCCCTGCAAACGGGCGAGATCGATATCGGCCTGATGCATACGCCCGTTGCCGTGGGCGGGCGCATGCGCGAACGCCAGTTGCTGCGGGACAGGCTGGGGGCCGCGG
>DALZRX010000208.1:0-6788 GCA_032015805.1 Achromobacter sp. | reverse complement strand
GCGGTGCCCGACGAGTTCGAGGTGCCGGCCGACGGCCAGGTGTCGATGGCGCAGATTGCTCAAGCGGGCCTGGTGATGTACCCGCAGACCCAACTGCCGGCATTTTATGCGGACATCCTCGATGCGATGCGCAAGGGCGGCCACGATGCGCAGGTGACACAGGAGGCGAACCGCACGCTGACCGTGCTGTCGTGCGTGGCCGGCGGCTGCGGCGTGGCCCTGCTGCCAAGCTGGATCCGGTCCATGGATTTTCGAGGTGTACGCTTTTGCGAAGTGCGCGACGGCGAACGCCTGCCCAGTTTCGACCTGAGCGCGATCTGGCCCGCCCGCAGCGTCCCCACGCTGGCCGACATGTTCGCCAACCTCGACCTCGGTCCGGCATGAAAGCGTCCATCGCCTTTCAACGTCCCTTCATCCTCCTTGAAATTGACTTAAGCGAGCCTTAAGACGCGTTTTTCACCGGAACTGCGGCGGATCCTGGCGTCTAACCAGGAACGTCAACCCGAGGTTCTGGCTCATGGATCTGAACTGGCAGCAGCAGCTTGCGGAAAGCGCCTTATGGCTCGTGCGCGCGTTCGGCATTTCGGCCGTCGCCTTGGCGGTGGTAACGCTTATCCTGGCGCGGACCACGGTCTGGGGCCGCAAGTTCTGGCGCCTGGCGTGGCCGTACCTTACCCCCCGGCGTAGCTGGCGTCCGATGCTGACGCTTGCCGTGCTGCTGTTCCTGGCGATGTTCGCGGTGCGCATGACTGTGCTGTTTTCGTTCTGGTACAACGGGTTCTACAGCGCGTTGCAGGAACTGGACCAGACGGTCTTCTGGCACTTCCTTGGCATCTTCGCGGTGCTCGCCACCGTCCACGTGGTGCGCAGCCTGGCCGACAGCTACGTGGGCCAGGCTTTCGACATCCATTGGCGCGTCTGGCTGAATGAACGGCTGACGCGCGACTGGCTGGGCGCGGGCGCCTACTACCGCGGGCATTTCCTGGCCGAACCGGTCGACAACCCCGACCAGCGCATCGAACAGGACATCGCCCAATTCGTGACCGGCTCGCGCACGCTCGCCATCGGCGCACTGAGCGCGATCGTGTCGCTGGTCGCCTTTACGGCGATCCTGTGGGGGCTGTCCGGCCCGCTGACGCTGGGCGGCGTCGAAATTCCGCGCGCCATGGTGTTCGTGGTCTACCTGTACGTCATCGTCGCGACATGGCTGGCCTTCAAGATCGGCCGCCCGCTGATCAAGCTGAACTTCCTGTCCGAGCGCCTGACCGCGAACTTCCGTTACGCCCTGGTGCGCCTACGCGAAAACGCCGAGAACGTCGCGTTCTACCAGGGCGAGGAAGTCGAGCGCGCGACGCTTTGGACGCGCTTCACGTCCTACATCGCCAATCTGTGGGCGCGCGTTTATCGCGGCCTGAAGTTCGACGGTTTCAACCTGTCGGTCAGCCAGATCGCCGTGGTGTTTCCCTTCATCCTGCAGGCGCCCCGCTTTTTCAGCGGGGCGATCAAACTGGGCGACGTCATGCAGACCTCGCAAGCGTTCGGGCAGGTGCAGGAGTCGCTGTCGTTCTTTCGCAGTTCCTATGACACGTTCGCGCAGTACCGCGCCACGCTCGACCGCTTGAACGGATTCCTGGATGCCAACGAGGCGGCGCGCGCCTTGCCGCAGGTGGAGACGCAGTCCAAGCCAGACGGCCTGGAGATTGAAGGCCTGGACGTGTCGCGTCCAGACGGCGCCAGTCTGCTGGAAAACCTGAACCTGTGCCTGGTTCCGGGGCAGGCTCTGCTGATCAAAGGGCCGTCGGGCAGCGGCAAGACCACCTTGCTGCGCGCGCTGGCGGGCCTTTGGCCGTATGCGCGCGGCGTGGTGCGGCGGCCGCAGGGCGAATCCGCGTTGTTTCTGTCACAGCGTCCTTATCTGCCGCTGGGCGACCTGCGGGGCGCCGTGGCGTACCCGGGCCTGGCGCAGCCGGCCGACGATCCGCGCCTGGCGGATGCGCTGCGGCAGGTCAACCTAGGCCACCTTGCCAGCCGGCTGGACGAGGTGCATGACTGGTCGCGCGTGCTGTCGCTGGGCGAGCAGCAGCGCATTGCGTTTGCCCGCGTGCTGTACAACCGGCCCGCGCTCGTGTTTTTGGACGAGGCCACCTCCGCCACTGACGAAGGCCTGGAGCACATGCTGTACAGCCTGCTGCGCGAGGCGCTGCCGGACAGCGTGCTGGTCAGTGTGGGGCATCGCAGCACGCTGGATGCATTCCATACGCGGCGGCTGGACCTGCAGGGAGCGGGCCGTTGGAAGGTGGGTCCGATGCCGACGTCGCGCCATGGCGACGCGCTGCGGCGGGAAGCGGCCTGAAGGGCAACGCGTGCAACAGGCCGCACGCAGCGGCTTGTTGCACGGCTTGCGGGCTCAGGTGCCGACGCGCAGCGGCCCGGTCAGCTTGCGCAACGCGGCAATCACGCTCTGCGCAGTGATGCGTCCGGTCTTGGGGTTGGCAGAGGGAATGTTCTGGATTTCCATCGAGAACGAGGCGGAGTCGGACACGACCTCGACGCGGTGCAGGTTGCGTTCGAGCGAGGGGTCCGCCCAGATTTCCAGTGTGGTGCGGTCTGGGCCGATGCCCGCCAGCGACACGCTGACGGCCACGTTGAGGTTGGCCGGAAAGCCCACGGCGGCCTCTCGCGGCGAGCCGCGGAAGATGAGGCGGGGTTCCGTGATGCCTTCGATGTCGATGTTGTTGTCGGTCAGGTAGGGCGCGCCCAACAGGCCACGCACCGGCTTGCGGGTGATCATCGTGACGGAATGGATGACGCCTTCCGCGGCGGCGGTGATGGCGTCCAGCCCGAGGATGGCGCCCGACGGCACGATGACCTGGCCGCCGTGCTGGCGCGCGATGTCGATGAGGTCTTCGTGGCGCAGCAGCGCGCCCGAGCTGAGCACCACCATCTTCTTGCCGGCGCGCAGCACGGGTTCGGCGATGTCGCGGAACACGGCGGCGGGCGCGCATTCCACGACCACGTCGCAATGGTCCGCGAGGCCGCCGATGGTGGTGAACGTGGGCGCGCCGTTCTTCCAGGAGAAGGCGGGCGGGGCGTTGGGGTCGCGCACCGCGACGGCGGCGAGCGTCAGGCCGGGCAGGCCGGCATCCAGGGATTGCGCCACGGCCTGGCCGATGGCGCCGAAGCCGGCGATGCCGACGCGGAAGCTGTTCATGGGTATCCGGAGGGTTGGGTACGCGGCAGTGCCGCGGGCGGTTCGAAAATGCGGCGAAAAAGGGCATGCCGCGATGCTGCCGGCCACTGTAGCCACCGCATGGCGACGCGTCAATGCGGGATGCCCGCAGGCCCGCGGCTACACTTCTGTTTCCCGCAATCGCACGGAGCCGGCGCATGCAGATCTCTTCCGAAATGCCACACGAACACGACGCCATTTTCACGGTGACGCAGGCCGCGTTCAAGGATCATGCGCATAGCCGGCAGACCGAGGGGCATATCGTGGACGCGCTGCGCAAGGCCGGCGCCCTGGCGCTGTCGCTGGTGGCGCGGCAGGACGGGCGCGTCGTCGGCCATGTCGCGTTCTCGCCCGTCACGATCAGCGATGGCACGCCGCGCTGGTATGGATTGGGACCGGTGTCGGTGGCGCCCGCGTTCCAGCGCCAGGGCATTGGCGACGCGCTGATCCGTGAAGGTCTGGCGCGGCTCAAGGCCATGGGCGCAGCGGGCTGCGTGGTGCTGGGCGAACCGGACTACTACGCGCGATTCGGCTTCGCCGTGCAGCCCGCGCTTACGTACCCGGGTGTGCCGCCCGAATACTTCATGGCCCTGGCGTTTTCGGGATCGGCATGCGGCCAGGTGTCGTATCACCCCGCCTTCTACGTCAGCACGAATTCCTCGCCGTCGTAACCGCCGGCAATCTCGATCGTGCCGGACGCGAGGCGCTCCGACCACTCGTCCAGCTCGCGCCTCTCTTGTGCGCTGACCTGGGCGCCCAGCACCAGCCGCAACGAGGCTTCCGCCTCCAGGCCGAAGCGCATGATGCGCCCCACGGCCAATGCGCCCGCGGCATGGTCGGCGGCGGCGCGTTCCACGCATAGCCCGGAGTCCGCCAGCGCCGACGCGAGATAGACCTCCGGGTCGCGGGCCACCCAGTCCAGCACATTGCCGATCTGCCAGATGCCCGCCTCACGGCAGGCGCGCGTGACGCCGTCGCGCCCGCCGTCCATCATCGCGAACAGGACGCGCGCATTCTGCGCGGCCAGCGCGCGGGTCCAGGCCTCGCCCAGATCGGGGTCGTGCTGATTGCCGCAGAAGCCCGTAAGCGGATCCCGGCCGGTGATGCGTCGCACCCCGTCGGCAAACGCGGCGCGGCCCTTCAAGCCCGGCCGCACGCGCTCGCCCGAGAGATGTGCGGGGCGGTCAGCCGCAGGGCGGCCGACTGCGGAGCACCTATCCGCGGGGCATCCATCCCGGAGGCGGCCAGCCGCCGCACGATCATCGCCCGTGCGCAGGCCGGCCAGGATGCCGGCCAGGAAGGCGGAATGCTCCTGCAGGATTTCGTAGGACGCCACATTGGCGGCCGTATGGCTGCCCTGGGTGATGGCAAATTGCGTACGCGGATAATGCTGAGCCACCTCGGCGACGGGCGCATCGCCCTGGCCGCCGTGCACGATCACAAGGTCCGGATTGCCGTTGCACAACTGCGCCAGGCGTTCGGCGCGCGCGTCCGGGTCTGTGGCCGCGACCCATTCCGCGTGCAGCGCGTGGCCGGCACGCGCCGCACGCTCCGCGCCTTGCAGCGCGGCTTCGTTGAAGCCGCCTCTGCCAGGAAAGCCGAACAGCACAAGCAGGCGGCGCGCGCTCACAGGCTGGCTCCCGTCGCGCGCACGACCGGTCCCCAGCTATCGGCCTGACGCCGCACGAAATCGGTGAATTCCGCCGGCGTCTTCTGCGCCAGCACGAAGCCTTGGGTCTCAAGCTTGGCGCGGATGTCCGGATTGCCCAGGACGTGACCCACTTCCGCATTAAGACGCGCCGACACCGCGTCGGGCAGACCCGCCGGCGCCGAGAGACCAATGAAGTTCTCCGCGATCAATCCGGGATGACCGAGCTCGCCGACCGACGCGATGCCGGGGGCTTGCGGCACGCGCTGCTGGGTGGTGACCGCCAACAGCCGCAGTTGCCCCGAGCGCAAGAAGGGCAGATTCTGGGGCAGCGCATCGACCGCGACGCGAATCTGCCCGCCCAGCAGGTCGTTGCGCATGGCGCCTGAACCCTTGTAGGGAATGTGCTGCAGCGGGGCACCCGTTTGCCGCGAGTAGAGTTCGCCCACGATCTGTCCCACCGACGCCAGTCCGCCACTGCCGTATTGCACCGGCTGGTCCTGCGCCTTGATCCAGGCGGTCAGCTCCGTCAGAGTGGACACCGGCACGGACGGGTGCACGACGAACACCGTGGGCACTGCGCCCAGGTAGGCGACGTGGCTGAAGCTGGCGAGCGCGTCGTACCCGCCTTGCGGCATCAGCGCCGGCGAGATCGACAGCGGCGCCGAGTTGGACATCAGCAGCGTGTAGCCGTCGGCCGGAGACTGCGCCACGAGGCTCGCGCCGATGGTCGAGCCCGCGCCCGGCCTGTTCTCGATGACGATGGGCTGGCCCAATCGCTCGGCCAGCAAAGGGGCAATCACGCGCGCGGCGATGTCGCTGGCTCCGCCCGGCGGAAACGTGACGACGAGGCGGATGGGACGCGCGGGCCATTCGGACGCGCGCGCAAGGCGAGGGCGCGCTAGCGGCAGCGCGAGCGTGCTGGCAAGCAGGAATTTGCGTCGGGAAATCGGCATGGCGAAGCTTCTGTCGTGCGGCCGCACTGGCGGCAAAGGCGCACACTGTAAGAAGCGGGGCGGCGGCTGACAAAGAATTTGTAGCCGTTTGCTTATGCCACGACGCCGCCCGCCGCGTAGGACGCGGCGGGGGAGTCAGGACAGCGCAGCGGGAAGGATCAGCAGAGTGCTTCAGCCGCCTTTGCGGGCATTGGCCATGTAGTCGACCGTCAGGTTCGACAGCGCACGCACCCCATTGATGAGACCCGACTCGTCCACGAAAAAGCGCGGCGAATGGTTCGGCGCGGCCTTGTCGACGTCGGTGCCCTTGGGTGTCACGCCCAGGTAGAAGAACATGCCGGGCACCTTCTCCTGATAGAAGGAAAAGTCCTCGGACGCCGTCGACTTGGGCTGCAGGCCGTAGTTGCCTTCGCCCGCGACGCGGCGCAGCGTGGGGCCCATCTGCTCGGCCAGCGCGGGCGGATTGACGGTGGCGTTGTAGAGTTCCACGACGCGCACGTCGGCCTTGGCGCCCGCGCTTTGCGCGATCATGTCCGCGGTGCGCGCGATGCGCTGATGGATATCCTTCTTCATGCCCTCGTCGTAGGTCCGGATGGTGCCGGTCATCGCGACGCTGTCGGGCACGATGTTCATGCGGTTGCCGCCGTGGATGGCGCCCACCGTGATCACGGCCGGTTCAAGCATGCTGTTGATCTGGCGGCTGGGAATGGTCTGCAATCCCAGGATGATCTGCGAGCTCACCACGATGGGATCGATGCCGGACCACGGGCGTGCGCCGTGGGTCTGCTTGCCGGTGACGTCGATCCAGAACTGGTCGGCGGCTGCCATCGCCGGCCCGGCGCGCCAGGCCAGCCAGCCGGCGGGATAGGCGCTGGAGACGTGCAGGCCGAATATCGCATCCACCTTGGGATTGTCCAGCACACCTTCCTGCACCATCATCTTGGCGCCCCAGATC